>CALCHA010000064.1 GCA_937901265.1 uncultured Phycisphaerales bacterium | reverse complement strand
TTGACCCTCCTCCTCCCATTCCCGTATCGTGCAACCTGACCGTGCCACCCCTCAAAAAAAGGCGCCATGCTTCCATTCGCCCAAAAGCTCTGCCTCGCTCTGCTCCTTCTGATGTTCACCATCGGTGGGGTCGTTTGCCCCTGCCCGCACGAGGATGCGCCCGCGCCACACGCGGAGCTCGCCGCCGCCTGCCACTCCCACCCAGACGCCCCCGCTCCCGGCGATTCCTGCCCCGACGACCACGCCCCCTGCGCCTGCGCCGCGCACAACGACTACTACGCCGACGCCTCCCCACCCCTCGACTTTAAGCCATCCCATGCGATGCCGCTGCTCACGCTGCTTCAAGCCGCTGTTAATTCCCATCTGCTCGTCGCTGCTCCCGCCGCGCCGGTTTCGCTGAACCATCACACGTCGCCCCCATCTCCAGCACCGACTTCCCTCCTGCGCCTGCATTGCGCGCTGATCGTCTGAATTCCCCACGCATCTCCATTCGCTCGGACCGCCTGCCCCACCGCCGGCCGGCCGATGCCCCATGGTCCACCCCTGCGCCCGACGCAGCATCCCCATCTTCCCGGAGATCCCCATGCTCAAGCCCACCCTCGCCGCCGCCTGTCTGACCGCCCTCGCCAGCTGCGCCGTCAACCCCACGCCGGCCTTCCGCGAGGTCCAATCCACGATTCAGCAGCGCACCGGTCACACCCTCTTCTGGAACCGCGGCACCGCCGAGGACCAGCAAGCCGCTGTCGCACTGCACGATCTTCTCGCCCACCCGCTCACCCAGGATTCGGCGCTGCAGATCGCCTTCCTCAACAACCCCAGCCTCCAGGCCACCCTCGAAAACATCGGCATCGCCCAGGCCGACCTCGTCCAGGCCGGCCTCCTCAAAAACCCCACCTTCTCCGCCAGTTGGCGCTTCCCCAACGCCCCGGGCCAGACCGACGCCGAGTACGCCCTCGCGCAGGATTTCCTCGAGATCCTCCTCATCCCGCTCCGCAAAAAATTCGCCGCCGCGGAACTCCAGCGTACCCAGGCTTCCGTCGCCCACGACATCCTCGCGCTCACCGCCGACGTCCAGATCGCGCTCTTGCGCGTGCAGGCCCAGCAACAGCTCCTCGACCGCCTCAACGTCCTCCGCGACATCCATCAGACGTCCGTCGAACTCGCCCAGCGACAACACGACGCCGGCACCATGAACGACCTCGACCTCGCGAACCTGCAGGCCACCGCTGCGCAGTCGAAGCTGGACCTCGACAAGGCCCACCTCGAACTCACCGACGATCGCGAACAGCTCAACCGGCTCCTGGGCTTGTGGGGCAACGACACTGCCTGGACCACCGCTTCCGAGCTCCCGCCGATCCCCACCGTTGAAGTCCCCCTCGATCACCTCGAACCCCTCGCCATCGCGCACCGCCTCGATCTCGCCGCCCGCCGCCGCTCCCTGCAATCCCTCGGCCTCGCCGCCGGCCTCTCCAGCGATTTCCGCTTTCTTTCTTCTCTCAAAATCGGCATCGACACCGAACATGAAACCGACGGAAGCCGCGTCACCGGACCCACCCTCGACCTCGAACTCCCCCTCTTCGATCAAGGCCAGGCCCGCATCGCCAAGCTCCAATCCCACTACCGCCAGGCCCGTCAGGAATTCCTCCAGCTGGCCATCAACATCCGCTCCGACGTCCGCGCCGCGCGCGACCGCCTCACCGCTCAGCGCGACCTCGCCCTTTATTACCAGCAAACCCTCCTCCCCCTGCGCGGCAACATCGTCCGGCTCACCCTTCTGCACTACAACGGCATGCTCACAGGCGTCTACGAGCTGCTCCTCGCCAAACAAAACGAAGTCGACGCCCAACGCGCCGCCATCGACGCCCTGCGAGATTACTGGATCGCCCGCACCGAGCTCCAACGCGCCCTCGGCGGCCAGCTCCCCTCACCCGCCACCACCAACCCCTCGACCGGAGACTCCCAATGATGACCCGCCGCAAAATGGTCCTTTCCACATCCGCGCTCCTCGCCGGCTCCGCTGCATTTTTCCAGCGCCTCCGCTTCGCTCGCGCTGTCGACCCCGCGACCGCTCCCGCACCCGCCTCCCAGCCCGCCCGCCCCTACACCCCCGTCACCACCCCCAATGGCTCTTCCCTCCCCTGGACGATCGAGGATGGCTGCAAAACCTTCCGCCTCACCGCCGAGCCCGTCAAACGCGAATTCGCCCCCGGCATGACCGTCAACTGCTGGGGTTACAACGGCCAAACCCCCGGCCCCACCATCGAAGCCGTCGAAGGTGACCGCGTCCGCATCTACCTCACCAACAAGCTCCCCGAACCCACCTCCATCCACTGGCACGGCATCATCCTGCCCAATGCCATGGATGGCGTCAGTGGCGTCACCCAGCCGCACATCCAGCCCGGCGAAACCTACATCTACGAATTCACCCTCAAGCAGCATGGCTCCCAGATGTATCACCCCCACTCCGACGAAATGACCCAGATGGCCATGGGCATGCAGGGCTTCTTCATCATCCATCCCAAAAATCCCACGCGCATCATCCACCGCGACTTCTGCATTTTCCTTCAGGAATGGTTCGTCGAGCCCGGTTCCTCCACCCCCAATCCCCTCATCATGACCGATTTCAACCTCTTCACCTTCAACTCCCGCGTCTTCCCCGGCACCGACCCCCTCGTCGTCAAAACCGGCCAGCGCGTCCGGATCCGACTCGCCAACCTCTCCATGGACAGCCACCCCATCCACTTCCATGGCCACCAGGGCTGGACCACCGCCACCGATGGCGGCCCCATCCCCCAATCCGCATGGTGGCCCGCCACCACCGTCAACGTTCCCTCGGGCACCACCCGCGACATCGAATTCGTCGCCGACAACCCCGGCGACTGGGCCTTCCACTGCCACAAAAACCACCACGCCATGAACGCCATGGCACATGATTTCCCCAACATGATCGGCGTCGACCAATCGGGCGTCGCCGAGCGGGTCAGCAGCCTCGTCCCCGGTTACATGCCCATGTCCACCAACGGCATGGGCGGCATGGGGTCCATGCACATGCCACTCCCCAAAAACACCCTCCCCATGATGACCGGCACCGGCCCCTTCGGCCCCATCGAAATGGGCGGCATGTTCACCCTCCTCAAGGTCCGCGACTCCCTCAGTTCCTATGACGACCCGGGCCACTACGCCCAGCCCCCCGGCAGCGCCCCCCGCCGCGCCGGTGCGCCGGCTGCCTCCGCCCCATCTTCCGAGGCGGTCCTGTACACCTGCCCCATGCATCCGCAGATCGTGCAGAACGGTCCCGGAAAATGTCCGCTTTGTGGGATGACGCTGAGGGTGAAAAAATAGCCCCGCACGGACGCGGCCGGCGGCCGTTGCCAGATTTGTACCGCCAACCCCCTCGCCCCGCCGATAACACTCCGGATCCTTACCCGGAGTCTCTCATGACCGCCCCTTCCGTCGCCCTCCTCACCATCGCCACCGCCCGCTACTTCCACACCTTCATCCCCAACCTCCTCGCCTCCATCGAGCAGCACTTCCTCCCCCTCAACCCCACCCATACCTTCATCCTCACCGATCAGACAACCGCAGCCGTCACTTCGCAGTCCTCCCTCCCCCCCATCCCCCACCACCCCTGGCCCTACTCCACC
>CALCHA010000063.1 GCA_937901265.1 uncultured Phycisphaerales bacterium | reverse complement strand
CGTACCACCCCCGCTCCTCGACCTGACCGTGATAAAACGTGTAGAGCTGATCGAGCTGATCCTCGACCCATGTCAGCGTTGGCGTCGAACGGTCGGGCAGGCTCCACACGCCGAAGGTGGGGATCGAGTGGTAATATTGCGGCGTCGCCACGAGCACCGGCGGTGCTGCCGCCGCCCTGGCCATGCTCACCAGCGCGGCATCGGAGGGAATGGCGTCAAAAGCGTACAGCGTCAGATCCGCCGTGTGGGCAACGCCATCGGCGGTGCCCCAGCCCGGCTTCCAGTCTTCATAGTTCGTCTGCAGCCCGTGCGGTCCCGTGTCGTAGGTCCGCATGTCCATGGCATCGCCATCGGGCGACCAGAGCCACATCGTGAGCTGCCCCTCGGCCGTGGTCGCATGGTTGATCTCCATGGACGCCGGATAGCGTTCCCAGAAATCTTTCACCCCCACCGCGATACCGCCCGACACATCCCCCAGCACCGCCAACCCCAGCGACCGGCCGCCATCATTGACATGCAGCCACGAGCTCTTGTCCGTCGTCCGCTTGGCGATGGTGAAACCTTTTGGCGAGAGCTGCGTCAGCTTGTAGTCGTCGTAGACGGCGACCGACTCCATGGCGGTGCGATTCGGAAGCTGGTCCATGTTGGGCATCCGCTGCCCCGCCAGATGGGCCGCATATTGATCCGCGCTCAGGGCGTTGCGGTATCCGGGCAAGAGCCGCACCGGCTGGCACCAGACGCCCGTTCCATCCCCCGAAAAGCGGATATGCCGATTGTGCAGTTCCTCCTGGAAGGGCACAGAAAAGCGGATCCCCATTCCCTTGATGAAATCCTTCTCCTGATCTCCGTCGAAGATAAACGAGTGCACCATCCGCATCGTCCCAACCCCGGAATAGAGGTAGAACCGCATGACGAAGGGCAAGAGCGTGCGGTCGCCCTTGTCCATCACATGCACCCCCTCCACCTTCACCACGGCGCGCAGCGGCCCCGCCTGCTCCAGCGTCACCTTGGTCACCTTGCTGGTGTAGCCCACGGTCTTGAGAATCCCTGCCGCCTGTTCGGAGCGGTCCTCGACCTCCAGTATGAGCTCCCCCTTGTCCGCCACCGTCCGCTGGCCGATGATCAGAGAATCCACGAGGAACGGTCCGCTTTTGGGAAAGCGCGCCTTGAGCACGCCGGTGTCCACCTCCACGGCATCCGCGTGGTCCACCGCCACCAGCGCCCGCGCCGGCAACACCGCGGACCCGACACTGACGGTGAATGGCCCTTCCCCCGGGGTCGGCCCGCTGATCGCGCACCCGCTCCACTTGATCGATCCATCCGGCCAGTAGGCCAGCGGCCACGACTGCATCGGGATCGCCGCCCCATTGGCGCCCTTGAGCACCAGCCCATCGCTCTTCTGCACCGCCCCCTTCGGCCAGGGCACGCCCCATTGCACCCCCAGCGGCGCCTGCGGCACCGCTTCCAGCCAATGGAGATCCACCCCGCGCTGCTGCTGCTGCTGCGCCAGGGCTGGCATCACTGCTCCAGCCAACACCACCAGCCCCACCACCCACCGACGCAATGGCATCATCACGATTTGCCTCATTAAGGGAAGTTTGTGTAAGGGAAACGTGGGAGGGGAGGTCGCATTGCGACGTTTGGCGTTCGGCGTTCGGCGCTCGGCGTTACCCCCAGCTTACGACGCCCAGTTCGCGCATGGGGGTGCCGGGGTCGCCGGCGGTCCAGGCGCGAAGCTCGCTCGCTCTGGCTTTGACCACGCTGACGATCACGTAGGCCCAGAGGGGTTGGGCGAGATCTGCGTCCATCTTGCTTGCGGCGGCTGGATGATCGGGATGGGAATGGTAGACCCCCACGACGTCCAGCCCTTTCGCCGCCGCCGCCTTCAGGGCTGCCAGCACATCGCGTGGCTCCACGACGTAGCGGTCGGGCTCCCGGCCCTTTTCGCAGACGTTCCGTGCCCGCACCGCCTCGACCACCACTGCCCGCCCCTCCTCCACGCGCCCGATGAGCAAGCCGCAGCACTCGCCCGGATAGGCCGCCACGCCATGCCCGCCGATGGCCTCCTCCACGCCCGCCTGCAACACCACCGTCACCAGCTCGCTCATGGCACACCCTCAAAAAGAATTCCGGAGCATCCTACCCATCCTCCCCCCCCGCCGCCCCCCGCGCGCGGCTCCGCTGGGAGCGCTCCGGTCCCTTCATCGGCGGACGTTCAAATTTCACGCGTCGGTGCGGCTTCGTCCCGGGCTATTCCCCGCTATAATCCCCAACCCCTGTTCCCTGACTTGGAGTCTGCCATGCCCCCCCTCAGCGCCCTTACCGAAATGCAGAAGAATCGCTACGCCCGCCACCTCTCCCTCCCGGAGATCGGCGACGAAGGCCAGCGCAAACTTCTCAACGCCAAAGTACTCATCATCGGTGCCGGGGGACTCGGCTGTCCGATCGGCATGTATCTCGCTGCCGCCGGCGTCGGCACCATCGGTTTCGTGGAGTTCGACACCATCGACCACTCCAACCTGCAGCGGCAGATCCTCTACACCACCGCCGACGTCGGCCACTCCAAACTCGACGTCACCGAGACCCGCCTCACCGCGCTCAACCCCGACGTCAAAATCGTCAAGCACGCCGGCCGCATCTCCTCCGAAAACGCCATGGAATGGATCGCCCCCTACGACGTCATCATCAACGGCACCGACAACTTTCCCACCCGCTACCTCGTCAATGACGCCTGCGTTCTTTTGAAAAAAATCAATGTCGACGGCTCCATCTTCCGCTTTGAAGGCCTCAACACCGTCTTTGCGCCGCACCTCATTCAGTTCAACGGCAAGCCCGTCTCGACCGGTTGCTACCGCTGTCAGTACCCGGAGCCGCCCCCTCCCGGAATGGTCCCCTCCTGTGCCGAGGGCGGCGTCATGGGTGCCATGTGCGGTATCGTCGGCTCCATTCAGGCCAACGAAGCCATCAAGATTCTCGCCGGGACGGGCACGCCGCTCTTCGGCCGGCTGCAGGTCCTTAATGCGCTCGACATGCAGTTCCGCACGCTCAAGCTGCGGCGCGACAAAAACTGCCCCATCTGCGGCGACAAGCCCTCCATCAAGGCCCTCATTGACTACCAGGAATTCTGCGGGATGCCCTCGGCCAACGCGGCAAAGCCCATCGTCACCGACCACGGCATCCAGCTCAACATCAACCCGGAGTGGGAAGTTCACCCCGCCCAGCTCCAGGAAATGCTGGCCAAAAAGCAGGACGTTCTCATCCTCGACGTCCGCCAGCAACGCGAATGGAACACCGCCCGCATCCCCGGCGCCACGCTCATTCCGCTGGGCGAGCTGGATTCGCGGGCGTCCGAAATCGATGAATGGAAAGACCGCCCCGTCGTCGCCCAATGCCACTCCGGCGTGCGCTCCATGAACGCCACCGCCCTCCTGCGGAAAAAGGGCTTCAAAAACGTGCACTCGCTCGCGGGCGGAATTGATGCGTGGTCGCTGATCGTCGACCCGTCGATCCTGCGTTACTGAGAAGCGCGAGCGCTTTAAGCAGTCGGCCTTGGCTGACTTTGGTAGACAGAAGACGCCCAGCCCAGCGGCGACCCGGTTTCCTCCTCGACCGGCGTTGCATGGAAGCTGTTTTCTACCAGGCGCCGTGACGTCGAACACGGTGTTGGCTGTGTAAAAGACGACCTCGCCACGGAAGGACAGCTGCCGGGGCCAGGCCGTATCGCCCCTTCTCTGTCGGCCAAGGCCGACCGCTAAAAAACGCAATCGGAAGCACTGCGTCCGTCGTCCACCTCGCTTCGGAAGGACGAATAAATTCGCCACCGTCGAATTCGCCGCCCGATATCGTGCCGAAAATCCAGTTCGCCGCCGCTCAACTCCCTTCCAACACCCGCAAATCCTCAACATCCTTCGGTCGACCACTGGCCCGCTTGTTCTGCATCAACATCTCTTTCCCGATGTAGTGCACCGCCACGCCATCGAGGTCCCCCTCCACCCGCCCCGCCCACGCCTCCTCAAAGGACACCCCCGATATCCCGGTCACAATGTCAATGCGATTCGGCGCATAGCCAAACTGCACCACGAAATCCGGTTTCAAAAAATCCCTCGCCGTCACTCCAACGTCGCCGAACCCAAAGCGATCCAGCACGCGCATCGCCGCTTCCGCGTTGGTCCCATCCACGGCGATGAAAAAATCAATATCCCCGGTAAACCGTGGCTTCGCATGATACCCCACCGCATGACCGCCAATGACCAGATATTTAACTCTCTCCGAGTTTAACAATTCGATAAACTCGCGCAGGTCTCTGTCCAGTTTCATGCGGCTTCTTCCCTCGCTCAATCAGCGTCAGCAAAATCTCCATCCGCTGCTTCGGCGTCAACCCCCGGTAAAACGCATCATCCGCCGCATCCGCCGCCGCATGACTGGCAAATTTCCGAACCACCTTTTCCATCCGCGCATTATACCTTTCCTCACCCAAAAATCGCGCACCCGAGCATAATGCCACGTGCGCCCCAGGCCCACCGCGGCCCATCCTGACCACTTTCCCTCCCGCACGCCCACGTTTCCCGCACTCCCAGGATTGCGCCCGCGTTCGCTCCCGCGTATACTTCCGAACAAATGTCTGGAGGGCCCGTGCCCAAACCGCCTCCGCCCCTGCTCGCCCGCATCACGTGTCGCCCTGGCGGGCGGCCGTCTGGCACCCCTATTGCGGATGCCCCACCAATGGCAACACCCCCCCGCCTCAGCACAGCGCTGCTCTTGCTTGCAGCTGTCTGCCTCACCGGATGCTCCAGTGTCCGCGTGACCGATCCGCCGCGCACTGCGACAGAAATGCTGCTGCTCAACCAGGCTGTCACCACGGCGGTCAGCCAGCTTTCGGCGTCGGCGCTGCGCGACCGCCTCGTTTTCGTGGATGACGCCTACCTGACGCCGCACGACCGAAACACCGACACCACCGCCGATTACCTTTTTCTCCTCGGCGAGGTCCGCGCCAAGCTCCTGATCGAGGGTGCCCGCCTGGTCAATACCCGGGAGGCGGCGCAAATCATCGTGGAAGTTCGCAGCGCGGCGCATGGCATCGACAAACAGAACCTGCTGGTGGGCCTGCCGCAGATCGCTCTCCCGGGCGTCGCGGGGGGCACGGGCATCACCGCAGGCCCGCTCATCGCCACGCCGGAAATCGCCTTGCTGAAAAACATCAAGCAGGATGGCATTGCCTCGGTCGCCATTGTTGCCTACTGGGCCGACAGCGGGGAGCTTGTCGCGGCCTCCGGCCCCTTCATCGGGCGCACCAACCGCGACGATTGGTGGATTCTCGGTTACGGACCGCGCACCTCCGGCAACATTCCCAGCGCCCAGCAGCGCCCCTCGCGCTGATTTCCCCCGCCCCCAGCCATGAGGCCCGCCGTGATCCCCTTCGACTCCCCGATCGACATTTCCGCTGGTGGTACGCCGCCGCGGACGATCCACAACGTCGAGGAGATCGCTACCGCGAAACGTCCCTTTGCACTCTCAGCCGCGACGGCAGTCCCAACCCCAACCCCAGTTCCAGTCCCGGCCCGGGCCCGCGCCCCGCGAGCCCGCCGCCGCTGGCCACGCCGCCTCGCGTGGCTCTTCCTTTGCCTGCTCGTGCTTCTGGCGATCTTCGTCACCACCGTTCAGCTGGTGCTCTGGTCGGGCTATCCGCGCACGTTCGTGATCGGACAACTGGAATCCCAATTCGGCCTCCGCGTGGATGCCGCCAGCCTGCAGACCGATTGGTGGGGCGACACCACGCTCACCGACGTCGCCCTCTCGCTGCCCTTGGGCAAAGATGCGTTCCTCCGTGTGCCGCGCATGGAGGTTCACCACACCGCGCTGATCCCCCTGCTCCTCCGGCGACCGCTGCAACTCCACGACATCACCCTCGACAGGCCCACCCTGATCGTCGCGCAGGATCGTGCCGGTCGCTGGAATATCTCGGAAGTTGCGGAGCTTCTTGGCCGCGTCGGCGGCAGCCAACAAGCCGGGGCCGCGACCACCTCCCCCGCCCCCCGCGCTACTCCCGCCCCCCCCCGCGCCGCCCACTCCACCCTCCTGCTCCCCCAGATCGCCCCCGAAAACGCCCCCCTCCGCCCCCTCCCC
>CALCHA010000062.1 GCA_937901265.1 uncultured Phycisphaerales bacterium | reverse complement strand
CGGGACGGGCGTGGTGGGGCCGGGGGCGGGGAGGAGGGTGGCGTTGCTGACGTGGATGACGGTGACCTGGGTTCCCGGGGCGGTGCCGGTGGTTCCGCGGACGCCGATGTATGTGCCGAGGAGGGTGCCAATGTCGACGGCGGCGGCGGGATCGACGTAGGCGGTGACGCGGCCTGTGGCGGGGTTGACGAGGGCGTACTTTCCGGGGACGGCGTTGGAGGCCTGGAGGGTTCCCTCGGCGAGGTAGGGCCCGGTCTTTTCGTAATCGTCGATGGCCTTGGCCGCGGCGGCGTACTCCTGCTGGAGGGCCTGGCGCTGCTGCGCCAGGTTGTCCTGCGAGCTGCTGTTTTCCTTCTGCAGGCGCTGGATGGCGGCCAGTTTTTGCAGGGCGGCGAGGTGGGACTTGGCGCCGGTTTCCACGGAGGGCGCGAGATCTTTTTCATCCAGCAGCTTCTGGTAGCCATCGAGCAGGGGCTGGTAGTCGCGCTGCAGGGGGGGCTTTTGCAGTTCGGCTTGATAACGGGCGGTGAGGTCGGTGAAGGCGGTGGCGGCGGAGGCGTTGAAGGTGACGGCGGGCTGCGGGAGAACGGTGGGGATGGCGGGCTCGGTGGTGCTGGTTTCCGGCGTGACGGGGGGATGAATCAGGACGGTCTCGGGAGCCTCGGTGGCGTTGTTGGCGGGGGGTGTGGGGGGTGTGGTGTGCTGGGGTTCGAGGGCGACGGCGGGGAGGGTGGTGGGGGCGGTGACGGTGTTTTGCGCCGGGCCGGTGATGCCGGTGGGAAGCTTGAGTTCGGGCACTTTGTAGGAAGTGCCCTGGGGGGCTGTGGCGACAAATTGGGGGGAGATGTAGACGCGGACATTTTCGGGCGGAGCGATCTGGTAGTAGGCGTCCGTGGAGCCGAGGAGGGTAAAGGGGGTATTTTTGCGCATGACGGCGAGGACGGCGGAGGAGCCATGGTTGATGGCGGAGCCGGCGCGGACGTTGACGAAGTCCTTGTCGGCCTCGAGGGTGCTGGTTGTGCCGTCGGGGGAGGGGTCGACGAATTCTTTGGCGATGAGGCAGAAGGTGCCATTGGGGGGAAGGATTTTGTACCAGCCGTTGCGTGTTTCGACGACTTCGACGAGGTCGCCCTTGTCGAGCTGGCCGAGTTCATAATATTGATTGCCGGGCCCGGAGCGAACGTAGACCTTGTCGCCGGTGATCACGCCGAGGAAGGGTTTGGTTTCCACGGGAACAGCGGCGCTGGGGGAGGGGAGAGGCCCGGGGGCGCCTGGGGCGGCGGGCGCGGTGGTGGCGTTGGGCGGCGGGAGGGCGGCGGGGCCCTCCTGGGCGTGGAGGGTGGCGGGGGCAACGAGGCAAGCGGTAACCGCGGCCAGGGCCGCGAGGCTGAGAAGGGCGTCCGTGCGGGCGATCATCGCCATCTCCTTCGGGGGGTGAGCAAGAGCGTGGAAACCCGCGACAGTAGCATCCGCAAAATGGAGCGTCAAGAAAGGGGCCATGGCGGTTTTTGCGCGAAGCGGGCGGAGGGCGGCGTATCGGGGGGCTGTTCGGGGCCCTGGCAAGGGCGTGGAGGCGGCGGGGATGGAGCGGATTTGATTTGAGGCGGCCGCGCGGGGAGGATGAAGAGATGCGGGTACTGATTGTGGAAGATTTTGAGCCCCTGCGGGAAGCGATGGCGCAAGGGCTGTCGGAGGCGGGGTTTGCGGTGGATGCGGTGGGCGATGGGGAGACTGGGCTGTGGCATGGCAAGTCGGGCGAGCATGACGTGATCGTGCTGGATTTGATGTTGCCGCGAATGGATGGGATGACCGTTTTGCGGGAATTGCGCCGGGCGGAGAGCCGCTCGCGGGTGCTGGTCCTGACCGCGAAGAGTGCGGCGGAGGAGCGCATCGCGGGGCTGGAGGGGGGTGCGGATGATTATTTGGGCAAGCCCTTCGTGTTTGGGGAATTGCTGGCACGGGTGCGCGCGCTGGTGCGGCGGAAGTATGAGGCGCGTGGAACGGTCTTGAACGTCGGGGATTTGCGGGTGGAATTGTCGGGGCGGCAGGTATGGCGCGGCGGGCGCCAGATCGTGCTGTCGGCGCGCGAGTTCGGCCTGCTCGAATATCTGGCGCTCAATGCCAACCGGGTGGTGACGCGCGGCGAAATCGTGGCGCATGTCTACGACTTCAACGCCAGCCTCGAAAGCAATGTGATCGATGTCTTCATCGGGTTGCTGCGAAAGAAAATCGAGGAGCCGGGAAAACCGCGGCTGCTGCACACGCGGCGGGGTGTCGGGTACATGCTGGGCCTCCTGGAAGGGACGGGGGCGGAATGAAATCGCTGCGCGGGAAGCTGATGGGGGGAACCATGGCCATCGTGGGGGTGACGGTGGCGCTGCTTGGCGTCGGCGTGGGGCACGTGGTGCGCGGGACGATGGAGGGCAATTTTGACCGGGCGCTGTCGGAAAAAGGACGGGCCCTGGCCTCCATGGTGGAGCAGGGCGAAGAGGGGCTGCACTTTGATTTTGAGCCCACAGCGTTTCCGGAATTCAGCGATGCGCGGCACGGGGCTTATTTTGAAATTGACGTGGAAGGGCAACGCTATGCGGCCTCGGCGTCCCTGCAGGCGGGCACGCTGGGCGAAGCCAGCGGGCGGGTGACGTTGCCCGACGGGCGGCGGGGGCGGGAGGTGGCTGTGCCGTTCGAAGCTTATGCGGATCCCGGCCGGCGCGGGCGGTCGCGGATGCCGCGCCTGGTGAAGAGGGGCGTGGTGCGCGTGGCGCAGGAGACCAGCGGGCTGGAGGGCACGATGGCAAAAATTGACTGGGGCATCGCCGGATCCTGCGCGGCCGCGGCGCTGGCGGCGGGAGCGGCGATGATGCTGCTGGTGGGGCGCACGCTCGGGCCGGTGAAAAAGCTGACGGAGAAGATCGCCGCCGTGAGCGAGCGTGAGCCGGCGGCGCTGGGCGTGATTGGCGGGATGCCCACGGAGCTGGAGCCGGTGGTTGAAAAGTTGAACGGTTTGCTGGAGCGGCTGCGCGCGGCGTTCGAGCGCGAGCGGGCGTTCACGGCGGATGTGGCGCACGAGCTTCGGACGCCGGTGGCGGGGCTTCTCACGACGCTCGAGGTCTGCCGCTCGCGGCCGCGCGATGCGGCGGGGTATGAGCGGGCCATGGACAAGTCGCTGGTGATGCTGCGACAGATGAAGGGGATGGTGGAGGGACTGCTGCTGCTGGCGCGGGCGGATGCGGGGAAGGTGGCGCTGCGCGTGGGCGACGTGGACGTGGCGGCGGTGGTGGGACGCTCCTGGGAGGTGCTGGAGGAACGGGCGAACGCGCGGAAAATGAGGCTGCGCGTGGAGGGGGAGGCGTCCCTGCGCGGCGATGCAGAGCTGGTGGGCATGATGATGACTATTTTGCTGGAGAATGCGGTCTGTTATGCGATGGCGGGG
>CALCHA010000061.1 GCA_937901265.1 uncultured Phycisphaerales bacterium | reverse complement strand
CGGGGAGGAGTCGATGGATTTGGCGGGGGCGGCGGGACCGGGGGGGGGTGCGGCGGGGGCGCGAGCCGCCGGAAGGCGGACGGCGGGCAGGGCGGGCGCCCGAGGAGCCGGGGTTGCCGGAGCGGCGGCGGCGCGCTTGGCCGCTTCGAGGGCCGCGAGTTTCGCTTTCAGGGCGGCGATCTCGGCATCGTCCGCACTGATCGGGGCTTGATGGGCCGCGGTTTCACCCAGCGCGGCGAGCTGCTCGCCGGTCAGCGCCGGGGCGGCACCCGCTCGGGCCGCGGGGGCGGCGGCGGCCATCTTCGTTACGGGGCCCGCGTCTTTGCCTTCGGCCTGCAGGACGGCCGCGAGTCCTTCCCAGGCCTCCTTGTAACGGGGGTCGGCGTGGATCGAGCTGCGAAAGGCGGCTTCGGCTTGCGCGTAGTTGCGCTGGCCCATGAAGCCCACGCCCTGATCGTAAAAATCTGTCTCGCTTTGCGCGACGCATAGGGTTGTGAAGAGAAGACTCGCGCACAAAGCCCGAACGTACAGCCCGCGGAATGCCATGAGTGCTCCTGCCTGCTGGTGTGATAAATGGATTCGGGAATGGAATCTGCCCGCAAAACTCTACCGGTGGCGTGCCTCGATCGCAATGAAATTGGCGGCTGGCGTAAAGCGAATGGAAGACGTTGCATTTTTAACAGTGCGGCCAAAAAGGCGACGACGTTCGCACGTGGACCTCGGTGTGGGTGCCCATCGGCAGTTAAAGGGAGGCGGCGTCAAGCGTGGGTGGCGGCGCGAAGAGTATGACATTGGTTCCGATGCTGTACCCGCCTGTTTTTCCGGGAAGCCCATGGGGAGGGGGGTTCGACAGTCTTCTCGCTCCGAAACGCGACCGCGAGGACTCAACCCCCGGGAACGGAAACGTCCCCATTCGAGAGTCCAGACTTAAACACGAATCAACGAAGGACCCACGAAGTTCACGAAGAGGTTTGTCAACGCTTGGCCACGTTTCTCTGAAAGCGTTTCGTTGCTGGAGGGATTGCGCACTTTGGGGTCAGCGCCTTTGTGCCCTTCGTGAGTCCTTCGTTGCGTCGTGTTTTGATCTGGACTGCCGAAGGAAAACGTTTCCGTTCCTGGATAAAGATGTCTAACCGCTGCAACCTTTCCTGGAAAGACACGCACGCCGGACAGGCGGGGACGGCGAGCGGTGGAAGTGGTAGGATTTTTGGGAGGCGAGTATAGTGACGCGTTCACCGTTTCGTGATGACGACTGAGAACCCTTTTTTTCCGCGGAGTGTGGGTCTATGGCTACCTTTGATCAGATCGTGCATGCCAAGGCGATTGAAATCGCCAAGCTTTCCGCCCGGGCCACGACCTCCGCCGGCAGCGGCCATCCCTCCACCGCGATGTCCCTCGCCCACATCACGACCGTCCTGATGTACCACGCCATGCGCTGGGACCCCGCCGACCCCGGCAACGCTGGCTCCGACCGGCTGGTCCTCTCCGAGGGCCACGCGGTGCCCATCATTTACGCCGCCTGCGCCGACCTCGGCGTCACCATCTTCCCCGGTGCCGTCGGCCACACCCGCGCGGAAAAAGGGGATGGCCCCGGTAAAAAAATGACCGTGGACGACCTGCTTACTCTCCGCGACATCCACTCCCCCATCGACGGCCACCCCAACCCCATGATGGGCTTCCCCTTCTTCGACGCCGCCACGGGCTCGCTCGGGCAGGGCCTCTCCGTCGCCGGCGGCCTGGGTGCTGCGGCTCGCGTGGACAAGCACAACAAGCTCATCTACTGCATCATCGGTGATGGCGAATCGCGCGAAGGACAGATCTGGGAAGCCATGGACTTCATCGCGGAGCACAAGCTGTGCAACGTGGTCGCCATCTTCAACTGCAACGAAATCGCCCAGTCCGATTACGTCGCCCCCGCACAGACGGCCGACGCCCTCCAGAAAAAGGCGGAGGCCTTCGGCTGGAAGGTCCTCAACGTCGATGGCCACGACCCCAGCGCCCTGGTCAATGCCCTCAAGCAGCGTACCGAAGCGATGGTCGCGGGCAAGCCGCTGTGCATCGTCGCCCGCACCGTCAAAGGCTGGGGTGCCGCCTCGCAGATGGGCCTGGGCCACCATGGCCACCCCATTGCCGAGAAGGACCTGGCCGGCGTGCTGAAGGAACTCGACGCCACCGGCGAGCAGCTGGGCGCCTCGGGTGTCACTGCGGAAGAAAGTGCCAAGGTGCTCAAGATTCACCCGCCCCTGCCCGCCCCGGCCCAACCCGCCGTCGGCAAGACCATGACGCTCAAGGAAGCCGCCGCCAAGGCGAAGCTCACCGACGCGCTGGTGACCAAGAAAAAGCTCTCCCCGCGCCGCGCCTTTGGTCTGGCGCTGGATGCCCTCGGCGATGCGAACCCCAACATCGTGGCGCTCGACGCCGACGTGAAAAACTCCACCTTCACTCAGGATTTCGCCAAGGACCACCCCTCGCACTTCTTCGAATGCCGCATCGCCGAACAGAACATGGTCAGTGTTGCCGCCGGGTTGGCTTCCGGGCACAAGATTCCCTTCGCCAGCACCTTCGGCAAGTTCTTCTCGCGCGCGTTTGACCAGATCGAAATGGCGATCATCGGGGGCAGCAACATCAAGCTGGTGGGCACGCACATCGGCGTCACGCTCGCCGCCGATGGCCCCTCGCAGATGGCCATCGCCGACGTCGCCATTCTGCGCGCCATCGGGCACGCCACCGATCACCGGGGCAACCCCGCCATCACCGTGCTGACCCCCTGCGACGCCGTCTCTGCCTACGCCATGGTCCTGGCGATGGCCGACTGGTCCAGCGCTGTTTACCTCCGCGCCCTCCGCGCCGACACCGGCATCGTTTACGGCGACAATGAGACCTTCGAGTTC
>CALCHA010000060.1 GCA_937901265.1 uncultured Phycisphaerales bacterium | reverse complement strand
GCCGCCCGGCGGGGGTGGAAGAGAGCTTCTCTCTAGACACTCCGCGTCGGGCGGCGGTGAGTTACGCAAGGGAATCTGCGGGATAAAGCTGGCGACAGGCCGCGGTGAGGGCCGATAATGCGTTGGCTTTCAGCTTTTATAGGGCTGAGCGGGCCTATCCGGCCGCCATACCGCCCTGGGCGGCCGCCAGCGGATTGACCCACCCCGGGCCATTGGGTATCGTGATTCTTCAGGGTTCCCACGGATGGGTACCCGCCAGCAACTGGCCGCCCCTCCGCCACGCTATTGGGCCGCCGGTTGTTGGCAATGCCGAGCGCTGCACGCCCCTGAAGTGCCGCAGCCTCGTGCGGGGCGTCCCGCCCCGACCTTCTCAGAGACTCGCCTTCGGATCGGGCGGGGCTGAACAAGGCGCTGACTTGCTTAAAGGATGAACACACTTATGGCCACGCTGCATAATGCTCCGGCCTCCAGCTGGGAAACCAGCACCACTCCCCGTAAAAACGTCGACGTTCCCGAAGGCCTCTGGCTCAAATGCCCGGAGTGCGCCGCCATGATTTATCGCAAGATCATGGAGGAGCAGGAGCACACCTGCCCGGAATGCCGCCACCACTTCCGCGTCACGGCCCAACAGCGCATCACCTGCCTCGTGGACCCCGGGTCCTTTGAGGAAATGGATGCGAACCTCGCCCCCTCCGACCCACTGAAGTTCACGGACAAAAAAGCCTACACGAAGCGGCTGGCGGACGAACAAAAGAAGACCGGCTCCAAGGATGGGCTCCGTGCGGGTCGGGCCTTCATTAAAGGGCGGCCGCTGATGATCGCGGTGATGGACTTCGCCTTCATGGCGGGGTCGATGGGGGCAGTCGTCGGGGAGAAGATCACGCGGGCGGTGGAGCGGGCGACCCGGGAAAATCTGCCACTGATGATTATCTCCTGTTCGGGCGGGGCACGGATGCAGGAATCCACGCTTTCGCTGATGCAGATGGCGAAGACCTCCGCGGCCCTGGCGCGGTTTCATGATGCGGGCGGGCTGTTCATTTCGCTGCTGTCGGATCCGACGTATGGCGGGGTGACGGCGTCGTTCGCCATGCTGGGGGATGTGATCTTTGCGGAGCCCAAGGCGATGATCGGTTTCGCCGGGCCGCGGGTGATCGCCAATACCATTCGGGCGGAATTGCCGGCGGGGTTTCAGACGGCGGAGTTTCTGCAGGAGAAGGGCTTCATCGATAAGATCGTGCCGCGCAACGAGTTGCGGTCGCAGATCGCGCGGGTCATCGACTACTGCAACAAGTAAACCCGCCCCCCGCGGCCGCAAGCCGCTGCAACCCTGTCTACCCCCGCGCCCGGCTGGCCAAGCCGGGCGTTTTTGTTGCTATTGACCCGGCGGCCGGTTTCGGGTCCGGCCCGTTAATGGCCGGCCGGTTCGGGATACTTGTCGCTGACGTCGTTGAGGCCTTCCTTTTCGATGGTGAAGGAGAAGGTTTTCTTTCCGTCGCGGGTGGTGATGCGGAAGATGTAGATGGTGTCGTAGTCCTCGCCGGGCCAGTTGGCGACTTGGCGCACATCGCCTTTGTGGTCGCGGATCATGTTGCGGGCGAAGCTGGCGAGCTGGCCATGTTCCCAGGCGACGAAGAGGACCGAGTTTTCATATTGGGGCTGGAGCAATTCGTTTTCCAGGCGGTCGATTTCGCGGAAGCCGAATTCGGTGTTGACGGGCAGGCCGCAGAGGATGGCGGTGGGCTCGATGGTGGCCAGCGGGCGGACGTAGTAGAAGTAGACGCCCTCTTTTTTGTCCACAAGTTCGGAGGGGTTGGGGGCGAAGATGTAGAGGGGGGTGCCGTAGCGGCCCATGAGGACCTTGGGCAGGGCGAGCGAACGGTTGAGGCCCTTGACGGTAAGTTGTCCGAGACCGCCCGGGGGTTTTTCGGCATGGCGGATGCAGATGATGGTTTCGACCCTGGCGTCGGGGTCCGGCACCGGCGCTACGGCCAGAGACTGGATGGAGGAGACGGTTGCAACATTCGCCGTCGGCCGTGATTGGCTGCAGCCGACGGGCAGTGCTCCAAGCAGGGGAAGAAGGACAAGCATCCATTTTTTCACAGCAGAACCTCCGGGTTTATCCGTGTGGGTATGTAAACGGCGGGGCAGGGCGAATGATGCAGCGGAAGGCAGAAAAAGCCGACGAGCGGAGCAGGGCCTCTTCCGCTGAGTGCACCGCGGCAGGCACTGGCCTCGGCCGGCGGGATCGGTGACCGATGCGCCCCTACCTCTGCGCCTCCACGTCGACCTGATAGAGGGGGACCGCGGTGATGGATCGCACCGCCAGCGCTTCTCCGTTGGCATCGAACGTCGGAATGGCCTGCTTTTCCAGCCACACGGGCGAATCCTTCCGCAGCGGCAGGATCTTGATGGTCAGCCCCTTCTCGGCCACCTCCGGCTGGAAGCGTTTCATTCCCATTTCCCAGGGGATGCCGGAATAAAAATCGTCTTCGACAAACTTGTCACCGATGTAGGCACGCGCCACATCGCCGACGTAGTCGACCTTCACAAACACTTTGTGCACGCTGGTGTTCTGCGTGGACTCGGGAGGGAGGGTGACCTGCCACACCGCCGCGGCATCGAAATCGGCATCGGTCGGCTCGGTGGGCACGGGTGGCTTGCGCGCCGGGCCCATCACCAGCGTGCGCGCGGGGCCGGCCTGCTTGATCTGCTTCACTTCCAGCGGCACGCTGACCGCGGGCAGGCGGATGGTGTACTTTGTGAACAGGCCGTCGGGGGTTCCCGCGAGCGTCTTGCCGCCGAGCATCAGCCCTTTCTCCGGGGCGGGATAGAGCGAGATCGACAGGTCGCTGGGATCGCGGCCGGTGACGACGAGCTTGTCGCCATCGAGGGCGACCTCGGCGTTGGAGAGCACCAGGCGGTCCGCGCCCCACAGGTGCGTCCTGGTCAGGTGCATTGCCTGGGCTTGTGTCAGGAGGAGAATTCTGGCGGTTTTTCCATCTTTGGCGGTGACCGTCGTCGCCGTCGTTCCGGCCACGGGGGCAAGCGTCTGGCCCTC
>CALCHA010000059.1 GCA_937901265.1 uncultured Phycisphaerales bacterium | reverse complement strand
ATAACCATTATTCTCTTGCGCATCGAACGAGAGAACACCCCTCGCTCCCAAACGCAGTTCTGGATTTTCCTTGCCTCATTGCCCATTGTCAATCAGAATCCCGCAGTATTGAAAAAACGTTTCCTTGCGCAGGAGATCCCCGTGAAACTCCTCCAACGGGTCCAAAATTCCGCCCTCCGCCTCCACCTCGCCCCCGCCACGCTCGCCTGCTATCAGCGATGGATCAAAGAATTCCTCGCCTTCCACCGCACCCCCGCCGGCCAATGGGTTCACCCCGCCCAGCTTGACGCTCCCCACGTCGAATCCTTCCTCACCTCCCTCGCCAAAAACCGCAAACTCTCCGCCTCCTCCCAGAACCAAGCCCTCAACGCCATCGTCTTTCTCTACACCCGCGTCCTCGCAGATGAGCTTCCTCCCGACCATTTGGGCCGCTTCGCCGCCGAACGCGCCCGCCGCCCAGCACACCTCCCCACCGTCCTGAGCCAGGACGAATGCGTCGCCCTCATCCGCGCCCTCAAGCCCGGCTCCATCTTTCACCTGATGACTGAACTTCTCTACGGCACCGGCCTGCGCACACGACGCCCCCTACGAAGGCGCCGGAAGCAAAATGGGCATCGACGCCACCGAGTAATCCCCGGCGAAGGCACGGTCCGCGACTGGCGACCCGAAATCCAAATGAACGCCGCCACCATCGCCACAGTCACCCAGCGCTGGAAAGACTACGCCTTTTAAAAGACCTGTCCGGAGTTCACGCTTCAGCGTGCCGTCGCCCCCTTCCCTCGCCACCCCCCACCATGCCATAATCCCCCCATGACCACCATCGACCGCCTTTTCCCCCAGCCGGCCCTCCGACAGGCGCGCATCACCGTCGAACAATATGACCACATGATCGAGCAGCACTTCTTCGAGGAAAACACCTCCATCGAACTCCTCAATGGCCTCCTCGTCCACAAAAACCGCGCCGCCCTCGGAGAAGATCCCATGACCATCGGCAACGCGCACGTCCTCGCCGTCAAACTCCTGGCCGCCCTCGACCCGCTCCTGACGCCTTTCGCCTGTCACATCCAGACTCAGCAACCTGTCGTCCTCACCCGCTTTGACGAGCCAGAACCCGACGGCACCATCCTCCTTGGCGCTCCCCGGGATTACCCCACCAAGCCCACCGCCAAGTCGATTTTCGCCGTCATCGAAGTCGCTGACTCTTCCCTCGCCACCGACCGCACGACCAAACTCGAAATCTACGCCCGCGCCAACCTCCCCCTCTACCTCCTCATCAATCTCCCCGAACGCTGCATCGAACAATATACCCATCCCGTTCCCAAAGCCGCTCGCTACGCCCAGATGCAAACCCTCACCGCGCAGCAGTCCCTTTCCGTCCCGCTCCCCAAAAAAAAGTCCCTCAAAATTTCCGTCGCGTCCCTTCTGCCCTGAGCGCGAGCACCCAACCCGAGCGCCCTCATGCCCACCCAAGTCGACCTCGACGCCCTCGCCCATGTCCCGCTCTTCCGCAACCTCTCCCCGCGCGATCTCGCCGCCATCGTGCAGACCGCCAAACTCCGCTCCCTCCCCCGCGGCGCCATCCTCCTCCGCCAGGGCCAGCCCGCCCGTGCCTTTTACGTTCTCATGCGCGGCGGCCTCAAGGTCGGACAGGTCACCCCCAATGGCCACGAAACCGCCGCCCGCCTGCTCGCCCCGGGTGAAATGGTCGGCGGCCCCGCGCTCTTCGGCAACGCCACCTACCCCGTCACCGCCACCGCCATCGAACCCTCCGTCGTCCTCTGCTGGACCGCCCCCGCTATCTCGACCCTCGTCGATCGCTATCC
>CALCHA010000058.1 GCA_937901265.1 uncultured Phycisphaerales bacterium | reverse complement strand
CAAGGGTTTGCCACCGTTCGGCAAAGCGCTCGGCAAGCGCAGGCCTTACGAAATCAGGTTAGCGGATGGGTTTCGCATCCCGCCCGTGCGCGCCTGCACACCGCAGGATGAGGTGTATGCGAATTTCGACGCACTGATCCGCGCCGGCGACCGAGGCGGGCCGACGGCGGTGCTCGATCAACGCGCCAGCCTGCTAAGGATCGTGTCCAAGCTGCTACAGGCGTCGGCCCCGCGGCAGGAAACCGACGATCGTCGCAACCTGGCTCGCGTGCAGCGGGCGATGTCGCACATGGCGGCGCATCTGGCGCAGCCGCTCGACGCCGAGCAGTTGGCCGAGATCGCCGGCCTGAGCCGGGTCCACTTCACTCGCCTCTTCCGCGAGCACACGGGTTACACGCCGATGCTCTATCTCCGCCGCCTGCGCGTTGAAGCGGCCCGGCAGTGGCTGGCGGACGTGGAACTCTCGATCAAGGAAATCGCCGTCCGCTGCGGGTTTGACGATCCGTATCACTTCAGCAAGGTCTTCCACCAACTCGACGGCCTGCCGCCGTCGATCTACCGGGAAGCGCTGCTGGCGGGGAAAAAAGCTTAATCGCCCGCGAAAAGCGGCCATTCTACGATGTTATCCGCGTTGAATATTCGCGCACCGTCATTCCGAGGTACTCCGAGGAATCTCGGGCGTCGAACGGCGCTGGTTGTCCCGAGATTCCTCGCGGAGTACCGCTCGGAATGACGGTTTCAGAAGTCCCGCGGCAAAACCGCTATGCGCGTTTTTTCCATCACTTGATCGCAAGTTCCATTCACACCGACGCGGTCACGAGGCATCATCTCCGCATCGAAAGGCAACAATGCTCACCCGCGAGATGATCCAGACGTTCAAATCCCAGGGCTACGTGAAAGGGCCGAAAATCTTGTCGGACGAGCAGGTCGAGGTGCTCCGCGACGAAGTCCTCCGCGTGATCGCCGAGCGCGAAAACAACAGCCGGCCCCAGCCGGTCCTCTGCCACAACATGAGCGGCAAGCCCGAGCAGCCCCTCTGGCAGATCGTCAACATCTGGATGGCCAGCGAACCGTTCCGCCAGCTCGTGTTGAGCGACACCGTCGCCTCGCTCACCCATCTCGGCACCGAGGACGTTTACGACCTCACTGAACCGCTTTCCCATCACTTCGTTGCCAATGGCATTGTTGTGCACAACTGCTCCGAATACATGTTCCTCGACAACACTGCGTGCAATCTTGCGTCGGTGAACCTGATGAAGTTGTTCAACGAGACGACGCGGGAGTTTGATATTGAGGGGTTCAAGCATGCCTGCCGTCTGTGGACGATGGTGCTGGAAATCTCGGTGTTGATGGCGGCCTATCCGTCGAAGGAAATTGCGCAGCTTTCGTTTGATTACCGCACGCTGGGACTGGGCTACGCCAACGTCGGCACGCTGCTGATGGTCTCGGGGATTCCCTACGATTCGGACACGGGGCGGGCGATCTGTGGGGCGGTCTCGGCGATCATGACCGGCGAGGCCTACGCCACGTCGGCCGAGATGGCCAAAGAGCTTGGCACGTTCGCGGGCTATGGGAAGAATCGCGAGGACATGCTGCGGGTGATGAGGAACCACCGGGCGGCGGCGTATGACAACCCGGCGGAATATGCCGGTCTGACGGTGCGGCCGCTGGGGATTGACGCGTCGAAGTTCAGCGGCAAGCAGCCCCACACGGCGTCGATGCTGCAGGCGGCACGGGAGTGCTGGGACCGGGCGCTGGCGCTGGGGGAGCAGCATGGTTATCGCAACGCGCAGACGACGTGCATCGCCCCGACGGGCACCATCGGGCTGCTGATGGATTGCGACACCACGGGCGTGGAACCCGATTTCGCGCTGGTGAAGTTCAAAAAGCTGGCGGGCGGCGGGTACTTCAAAATCGCCAACGGTTCGATTGAGCCGGCGCTGCGGGCGCTGGGCTATTCCGAACCGCACATCAAGGACATTCTCACCTACGTGCTGGGAACGCTCACCCTCAAGGGCGCCCCGCACCTCGACCAGGAAGTTTTGAGGGCGAAGGGCTTCACGGAGGAAGATCTGGCAAAGATAGAGGCGTGCCTGCCCTCTATTTTCGAGCTGGCCTTCGCCTTCTCTCCCTGGACGCTGGGAGAGGAAGCGATGGGGCGGCTGGGCGTCACCAAGGAGCAGTGGCAGAAGCCGGGATTCAACCTGTTGCGGGCGCTGGGGCTCACGACGCGGCAGGTGCGGGAGGCCAACGAAGTGATCTGCGGCAGCCAGACGATCGAGGGCGCCCCGCATCTGAAGCAGGAGCATTACGCGATCTTCGACTGCGCCAATCGCTGCGGCCGGCGGGGCCAGCGGTTTATCCATCACAGCGGGCACATCAAGATGATGGCCGCGGCGCAGCCGTTCATCTCGGGCGCGATCTCGAAGACCATCAACATGCCCAACGAGGTGTCCATCGGGGATATCGAGGAGGCGTATCTTGAATCGTGGAAGCTGTCGCTCAAGGCGGTGGCGCTGTATCGCGATGGCTCCAAGCTCAGCCAGCCGCTGAACTCGGTGGCCGATGAGGAGAACGACGACCAGGACCTCGAATCGCTCAAGGTGGAGGCGGGTGCGGCGTGCAAGACCTGCGGCGATCCGTCGCCCGCACTCGAGTGCAAGAGCGGCCCCACCGAAGCGGCGCGCCTGCCCGAACCGGTCGAAAAGGTCGTCGTGAAGATCGTCGAACGCCCCCTGCGTCGCCGCCTGCCCGACACCCGCGCCTCGATCACGCACAAGTTCGACATCGCCGGCCACGAGGGCTACATCACGGTGGGCCTGTTCGAGGACAACACGCCTGGGGAGATGTTCATCACGATGGCGAAGCAGGGTTCGACGATCGGTGGCCTCATGGACACGATCGCGACGCTGATCTCGTTGAACCTGCAGTATGGCGTGCCGGTGGACGCGATCGTGCGGAAGTTCGAGCACATCCGGTTCGAGCCCAGCGGCATGACGGCGAATCAGGATATTCCGTTCGCCAAGAGTTTTATCGACTACATTGTGCGCTGGCTGGGGATGCAGTTTGTGCCGGGGTATCGGTCGGCGAACGCGCCGAAGCGTGGCGGGGAGATGGCGGGTTACGAGTTGCCACAGGCGGCGGAAGCGGAGGAGGCGCTGCCCTCGGCGCCGGTGATCACACTGGGCCGCCAGTCCATACGGGACGCGGCGCAGCGGCTCGATCGGCCCAACGGTGCGCACGGCAAGGCCAGCAACGGCACGGGCGCCGGGTATGCACAGAGCGAGCCGGCACCGAACGCGCTGAATGTGGCGATGGGGACGCTGATGGGCGACGCCCCGACCTGCACGTGCGGGTCGATCACCGTGCGGAACGGGTCGTGCTACAAATGTTTGAACTGCGGGGCGAGCCTCGGCTGCTCGTGAGCCGCGGCGCATGGTCCCGGGAACTTGCGCGGAAAGCCCGTCGCTCCGATGCGGCGGGCTTTCCGGGTTTGCGGCGTGGGGCGAGGGAGGGAGGGGGAGCTGGGCGCGCAGGGCGGTGAGGAGGGTTTTCGCTGCCGAAGGGTTGGCGGGTCGAATTGACCCGTGCCCCCCTGCGCGACTACACTCGAGCGCTTCCCGCCCATCCTGGGGGATGGTGTAACGGTAGCACAGCAGTTTTTGGTACTGCTTGTTCAGGTTCGAATCCTGATCCCCCAAATGTCCTGCCGCGAATTGCTTTTGCCCCCTCAGCATAGACAATGGCCCCCTTCCCCACCGCCACGGAGGCCACCGCCCATGTCCCTCTCCGCCATTATCCTTGCCGCCGGCAAAGCCACCCGCATGAAATCCGAGAAGGTGAAGGTGCTGCACGAAATCTGCGGCCGGCCGATGCTTTCGTATGTCCTCGACGCCTGCCGCGAAGCGGGTGTGAAGCGGCTGTACGTCGTCATTGGGCACGACCGCGACCGCGTCATGCAGAGCTACGCTCACGCCACCGACATCACCTGGGTCATCCAGGAGGAACAAAAGGGCACCGCCCACGCGGTCATGGTGGCGCGGGCGCAGGTTGAAGCGACCACCGGCGTCGGCGACGACGACCATCTGTTCGTTCTCGGGGGGGATGGCCCGCTGATTCGCGCCGAAACGTTGCAGGCGCTCGCCCAGAAACACACGGCGGCGGGTGCCTCGGTGACGCTGGCCACGGCGATCCTCGAGAATCCGACGGGGTATGGCCGGATCCTGCGGGATGGGGCAGGCAATGTCATCGGGATCGTCGAGCAGAACGACGCCACGCCCGAGCAGCGTGCCATCCGGGAGGTCAACCCGACCTACTGGCTCTTCAGGGCGGCGGATCTTCTGGCGGCGTTGGACCACGTGAAGCCCAACAACAAGAAGGGGGAATATTATTTGACGGACACGCTGGGAATTCTGCGGGGGCAGGGGAAGCGGCTGGAGGCGCTGCCCTCGGTGCCGCCGGAGGATGTGCTGTCGATCAACACCCGGAGCGAGCTGGCGGCGGTGGCGGGGGTGATGCAGAAGCGGATTCAGAAGCTGCACATGGACGGGGGGGTGACGCTGGTCTCGCCGGAAAACACGTGGATTGAATTCGGGGTCACCATCGGCCAAGATACGACGGTCGATCCCTTCACCTGGATCGGCGGCGGCGCCCACATCGGGGCCGGCCTGCGGATTGGCCCCCACCGGGTCGTCCCGCCCAACGAGGTCATCGAATGACCGCGTCGTCCCGCTGATTGCTGGCCCCCTCACCTTTCACCATGGAAACCCCGCATGTCCCTTGCCGACACCCTCAAGGTTTTCGCCGGCCGCGCTTCCGCGGCCTTCACCGAGCAGCTGTGCAACGAGATCGGCATCCCGGTGGGCAAGGCGCGAGTCGATTCGTTTCCCGACGGCGAGCTGATCGTCAAGCTGGACGAAGACGTCCGCGGGCGCGACTGCTTCATCGTTCAATCGACCTCGACCCCGGTCAACGAGCACCTCATGGAGCTGCTCATCTGGATCGACTGTCTGAAGCGCGCCAGCGCCAACCGCATCACCGCGGTCATTCCTTATTTCGGCTACGCCCGGCAGGACCGCAAGTCCGAGGGCCGCACGCCGATCACCGCCAAGCTGGTCGCCAACATCATCACCGCCGCGGGCGCCGATCGCGTCATCGCCATGGATCTCCACGCCGCGCAGGTGCAGGGGTTCTTCGACATCCCGATGGATCACCTGCTCGCCAGCCCCGTTCTCTCGAAATACTTCGTCCAGGAACTCCCCAATCTGACCGCCGACGGTGCCAATGGCCTGGTGATCGTCTCGCCCGATCCGGGCAATCTCAAGGCCGCTTCTTTCTATGCCGAGAAACTCAACGCGGACCTGGCGTTCATCGACAAGCGTCGGAAGTCGGCGACCACGGTGGCGATGAACAACATCGTGGGCGAGATCAAGGACAAGACGGTGCTTATGTTTGATGACATGATCACCACCGGGGGCACGATTTCCGAGGCCTCCAAAGTGCTCAAGGAGCATGGGGCGCGGCGGATTTTCGTCACGGCCACGCACGGGGTGTTCGCCGGGCAGGCGGTGGAACGGATCGCGAAGTCGCCGATTGAGCGGCTGGTGATCACGGACACGATTCCGCCCTGCTCGCGGCTGGATCCCATCCGCGAGCGCATCACGATCCTCTCGGTCGCCCCACTGATGGGGGAAGCCATTAAGCGCATTCACCTCAATCAATCGGTGAGTGCGGTGCTTAAAGGGGCGCAGGGCGGCAAGCGCTGAGCCCGTTCCTCGACGCCGCCCGCATGAGGGAGCCGCGACCGCCTTTGCCGCGTCATTCATGAACCGCCGCCACCGCACCCGATAGGCTATAATGACGCCTATGAAATCGCTCATCGCTACCAACCCGTACCTTAGAGACCCGATCGTCCGCGATCGGATGCTGCGCCACAGCGTGCGCGAATCGAGCGCCTTCGAAGGGGCCCGCCCCCCCAGGGTTCACCCGGCCCCATCGGCCAAAGGCCGCCGCAAAGCTTCGGCCAAAACCAATGCCAAGGGCTCGTAATTCCCTTTGTACCCTTCAACAACGCCCCGCAAATACATCGCCCGCCGCTGCCTGCTTCCCCTCCCCAGGAATCCGTAGTTCAACGCTCCTCGCCTTGCATCGCCAGTAAATCCACGAACCACCGCGAAAGCCTGCCGTTGCCCTCGCGAAACGGATGAATCAGCAGAAGGTCGGCCTGCACTTCGGCCAGCGCCCGCGCGATGATGGCATCGTCCTCCCCCGCCAACGGCATCAGTCTCCTCAACGTGTCGCGTTCAAACCGTTCCATGTTCTGGCCAACCAGCCGCGCAGGGGGCCACACGAAGCCGCCTTTGGACATTTCCACGGTTCGATAATTGCCGGCCCAGGGATAAATCGCACCCAACCAATCTCGATGCATCTGCCGCAGGTCCGCCGATTTGAAAGGGTGATCAACGGCGATCGTCTCCACGTAGCGCCGCTGCACTTCCAGCAACGCCCCTTCTTCCGCCTCGTCCATTTCTCGTTTCGTCCGTATCCCCCTCAAATTCCGCAACACCCGCCCGCGCGAGCCCGGCTCATACTCCCCCTCCACTCCCGTCGCCGCGTCGTATCTGCCCATCAGCATCTCCCTTCCCGCCCTTCTCCACCGCCCCTTATGATACCCCCTTTCGCCCAGACGTTTGTCCAGCCCTCTTTTGAATCGGCCGTCGCGCATGCCTGCATCGCTTCTCTTGCTCCTCCTCGCCCTGGCTCTCACAGCGATCCCGCTCCTCGTTCCTCACCGTCGCCGCCAGCGCGAATCGGTAAAACCCACCACGCTTCTGGGCATCTACCGGGATGTGCTGTCGGACGCCCGCCGGCAACGCCTGCGCCCGTCGCGCGTGCTGCTCCTGCTGTGGATCCTCGCGGCCCTGTTCACCACGCTCCTGCCGCTCCTGCTGTTCCTGTGGCTGCGTTACGCCCCACCCGCCGCCCCCATCACCCGGGTGGCGCTTTTCGCCATGGCGCCCATCGCCCTCGCGGGCGCGGCCGGCAACTTTTTCAGCATCCTGCTCAACGCCGCCACGTTCGGCTTCGGCACGGCGCCGCCACTTGGGGTGGCCCTTCCCTTCGCGTATGGCG
>CALCHA010000057.1 GCA_937901265.1 uncultured Phycisphaerales bacterium | reverse complement strand
TCGTGCGTCGGCGGAGGCACATTGCTTTTGCGCGGAGATGCGGAGGACGGAGGACCGGAGACGACCGCCCCCGGCCTACTGTTTTTGTGAAGTTTTGGGGGCTTGGTCTCTGGTTCTTCGCTTCTCCGATCGTCATTCCTGTTTGCCGGGCAGGGGATGGCCGCGGCGGACCCACCAGGCGGTGAGTTCCTGGCGGGAGGAGACGGAGAAGCGGGTGTAGAGGGCCTTGACGTAGTCGTGGACGGTGTGGGGGGAGAGTTGCATTTTGCGGGCGATCTGGCGTTCGGAGTCGCCGCTGAGCAGGTGCTTGAGGGTTTGCCGCAGGCGCGGGGGGAGATCGTCGGGGAGGTCGGCGGTCTGGGTGCCCTCTTCGCGGTACATCCATGCGAGGCCGGCGTGAGCGACGTCGAGGAGGGTGCGGTCGCGCTCGGAGAAGCGCTGGGGGTGACCGGTTGGCCGAAAGAGCATGATGGCGTGGGCGGCGGGTTCGGAGGGGCGCGGGCCGCGGCGGAAGACACTCAGGAGCACGTCGTCGAGCCCGGCGGGGTGGCGATAGGCCTGAACGTGCGGGTCGCGGTGCCAGAGATCGTCGGCGATGAGGTCGGCCCGGCGGAGGGTGTGGGTGAAGGGCCCCTGCGAGGCACTGACGACCTGTTCGAGCAGGGCCCGGGAGAAAAGGTCCTGAAAGGGGGCGTGATTGAATTCCTGGAGGAAGGAGACCTGGGCATCGGAATCGGGCTTGAATCCCGACTCGACCAGGCCGGTGACGATGGGCGGGGCGTAAGGCGTGAGGTCTTTGAGGATGAAGAACGCTCCCGCGGTCGCCGGGATGCGGGCGATCAGGTGGCTGAGGAGTTCCAACCGCCGCGACCGGGAATTGCGTTTTTCGATCGACAGGGAGCCCATGAGGTTGAGCAGGGGGACGATGTCCTGCGCCGCCAGCGGAACGCCGACGAAGGGCGGCTCGGAGGGCGGCGGCAGGTCCTGGGGGTAGGGCGAAATGTCCGGCACAACAAGTCCTCAAGGCCGCCCGCGGCATACAACCCGCGGCACGGTCACCCGTGTGTACGCGGAAATCCGGTACATTCTGCGCCGGCGCTAAATTGTCTAGTCCCCGGTTCAGGGGGATAGCCTCTTTTTTCGTCCAAAACAGGGGTTTGGCCACTCACGATTTCTAATTTTCTGACAAAATGACGTTCTGAGCGGCACGCCTTTGCCGGATCGCGGCCTGGGTGGCGTGTTAAAAGGGGTTGGTGCGCGGGAGGGTTGAGGGGGAGGTTGCGCCGCGGCCGCGGCCACCGAAAGCGGGGCGCGGGGGCGTCGGTTCCACGGGCAGGTGGAATGCTTCAGGCAGGGGCGCGGGGTGCGCCGGATCAAACGTGCCGGCATCGGCCGCGAGGAATTTTTCCAGGGGCAAATGGTCCTTGCGGATGCCCTCGACGATGCAGCGGGCGAACAAATAGCCGCCGTAGGAGGTGCTGTGAAGCCCCTCGACGTAGGCCTTTTTCACGGCATCGGTGCCCAGGGCGTTGGCCAGGGTGACGCTCATGGCGTGGAGGTCGATGCAGGCGACGCCGGCCTCTTTGGCGGCCGCCACCGCCGCCTCGGGGTAGTCCCGCAGCCCCTGCGCGTTGACGGTTCCGGCACGCAGATCGACCTTGGTCATCGGCGAGACGATCACCGGGGTCGCGCCCTTGGCCTTGATCTCGCCGGCGTACTGCTCCAGGAGCTTCTTGTAATCGCCCATCGCCTCGGAATAGGTGTTGGCCCACTGGCCGGAGGGCTTGTCGGCGGGCCACATGGCGTTGGTTCCGGTCTTGTTGAGATCGTTGTGCCCGAACTGCAGGAAGACAAAGTCGCCGGGCTTCACGAGACTCATGACCTTTTTCCAGCGGTTCTCGAAGGCGAATGCCTTGAGCGTTTCGCCCGACTCGGCGTAGTTGGCGACGGCGAGCTGTTCGTTGAAGAACCGCGGCAGCATCTGTCCCCACGTTCCGTAGGGCTCCCGCGGCTGGTCGGTAACGGTGGAATCGCCGCAGAGGAAGAGGGTGGGCAAGTCGACCTTGTGGACTTCGACGCGCTGCAGGGAGGGATGGGTCCCGCTGAAGGAGAGCGTGAGCTTGTCGTCCCAGGTCAAGGAGCCGGGCTCGCGCGGGTCGAGCTGCACTTCCTCCTTCGTGCCGGCGATCTGCGGCTGGCGGACGTTGACGACGAAGGAGCGGGTGGCCGCTGCCCCGGCGGCGGTGGGGACTTCTTCGAGCATCAGGCGGCGGGCTTCGGCCTTGACGGTGGTGGTGGCGGCGGCCTGGGAATCGCCGAGGGTGACGGTGACGCGGAAGTTGCCCTCGGGGACTTTGACGGAAAAGAGGAAGGGCTGGTCGCTGGTGAGGGCGTGCGGCTCGGCGTGCAGCGTGGGGGCGGTGGCGGCCATCGGCTGGATGCCGGGGGCGGGGACGTTGCTGTCAGGCTCGATGCCG
>CALCHA010000056.1 GCA_937901265.1 uncultured Phycisphaerales bacterium | reverse complement strand
CGTCTCCGGCGGCGGTAAATCCGAAATATCCAAGAGCCTCCGCGATTACATGCTCTACGGCCCGATCTTCGTCGCCGATTTTGACAACGACATGGCGCTCGTCGAGCAGGTCTTCAACAAAGACTACTCCCAGCGCTGGAAGGAAGGAGCACAGGGAAAACCTGATTACGAAAAGCGCCCCAGCCGCCCCATTCTCTCCGACGAGCGATCCCTCGGCTCCGTGATCAAGCTGCTCACCCCGAGCCTGCAATACACCGACGAATTCAACGCCTGGCTCGCATCCATCCCCTCCCATATCTATGCCATCGTCTTCATCATCAAGCGCTTCTACCGCAACGATTGGGACGGCGAATGGCGCTCCCGTTTCCGGGTCGATATCGTCAACGGGGCCTCGGGCAATGAGCTCAAGATCGGCGAACGCAAGCTCGTCGGAACCTACCTCCGCGTCGGTCTCCTCGCCAGCGGCGACTGGCGCACCTTCAAGGTCCGCCAGGATTTCATGCCCGCCGTGAAGCTGCAAACCGAAGACGATATCACCGCCAGCGTCGTCGTCCCCGCCTCACGCACCGAAGCTTCCCTCGCCACCTATGCCGCCGCCTCGGGCCTCGCGCTTTCTCACAAGTTCGCGGTGAATTGCGAGTACCGCCTCTTTCAGCGGCCTGACGATGCCGTGCACCGCGGCCTCGACAAACAGACCGAGTGGGACCTCGCCCAGCCCGAGAACTTCCTCTCCAACTTCGAGCCCCTGCGCCAGGACGCCGTCCGCAAGATCGTCAGCCATATCGTCGATTTTGAAAAATTCACGCCCCCCATGCAGGAAATGCTCCGCGCCGCCATCGAATCAAACGCCGCTTACACCGTCTCCAGCGACCAGGTCCGCCTCGTCGACGGCGTCCCGACCAAGAACCCGCGATACCTTCAGACCCGTCCCGACCTGATCGACCCCTTCAGTGCCTACGTCGCCATGCAGTCCATGCGCTTCGGCCGAGCCATAGGAGCACATGCCCCCGTGCTCATGCCCGTCAACGCCGTCCTCACCGGCCGACGCAACAACCCCGAGGAACGCGGCAGCGGCACCAGGGCGAAAATCCGCGGCCTCGCCGTCTACAACCCCATCCACTACCAGGAGCTCCCCGAACTCTTCATGGAGTTCATCTGCTCCCTCACCGGCAAGAGCCCCTCCACCACCGGTGCCGGCTCCGAGGGCGCCCTCACCAAGTCCCCCTTCAACGCCGTCCGCCCCATCGTCGACCTCAATGCCGCCCTCGTCAGCTACGTCCTCACCGGCCTCGCCGCCTTCTCCACCTCCGCCGGCTACGTCGGACCCAGGGTCCGCATCGATCACGACATCTCCCTCCTCGTGCCCGAAATCTGGTGCCGCCTCACCCCGCGCGAACGCGATCCCCGCCACATGATCGCCCTCGGCCACCTTGAACGCCTCGTGGATTTTGACCACGGCGGCGAGAAAATCCTCGCCTCCCGCCTCGGCTATCGCATCACCCAGCGCTTCGTCAATGATTACTTCGGCCGCATCTTCGACAACCCCGCCAAGGTCTTCGACGAACCCCTGCTCCGCCCCGAAACCCAGGATGCCGAAGCCTTCGCCGACGGCATCAAAAATATCTGCGAAGCCCAGCAGCGCGTCGCCCGCCAATACCTCGAGGATGGCTCCATCGATGACGCGGTCCCCCCGCTGCGTGCCCTCCTGCACATCATGGCCGAGGGCCACTGGGAGGGAAAAGATGTCCATGACCCCGCCGTCCGCCACCTTTTCACCCGCGAGTACCTCCTCGCCAGTGATTGGTACGCCGCACGCCTCCGGGCCAAGCAAGCCCTCGATGTGAAGCTCTGGCAGCGCCACCTCGCCTACCTGACGGCCTTCATGGAAAAGGCGCCCTACCGCGCCGAAAGCGTCCGCCTCGGCGGCAACCTCCGCAAAAATGACGTCCAGGCCGAACTCCTCCGCGTCCAGTCCGACGCCTATCTCGGCATGCTCCGCGGCATGATCGGCGTCGACCCCAGCGTCGTCGCATGACCCGCCCCCTCAACCCTGCTTACGTCGGCACTTTCAGCGCCCGCTTGAGCACCTTCCCTGTTGGCGTCATCGGAAACTCCTCCACGAAGTACACCTCGCGCGGAACTTTGTAGGGCGCCAGGCGCTCCCGTACATGCGAGCGCAGGTCGTTGGCCGTCGGTTTCGCGAGCCCCGCACCCTCCTGCCCCGCCTCCGGCTTCAACTGTACAAACGCCACCGGCGCCTCCCCGCGCGTTTCATCCTTGATCCCGATCACCGCCGCGATCAGCACCGCCGGATGCTGCTTCAGCGCATCCTCAATCTCCCGCGGAAACACCTTCTCCCCCGCCATGATGATCATGTCCTTCTTCCGCCCCGTGATGAACAGAAATCCCTCTTCATCCAGTCGCGCGATATCGCCCGTCTTGAACCACCGCAGCCCGTCCGGCTCCGGCGGCAGCAG
>CALCHA010000055.1 GCA_937901265.1 uncultured Phycisphaerales bacterium | reverse complement strand
CCTGTTCATCCTGACCACCATCGACACCGGCACGCGCGTCGGGCGCTTTCTCCTGCAGGAAACCCTCGGCAAGTGGGTCCATCCGAAACTCGGCCGTGCCGACTGGTGGCCCTCGACGTTTCTTTCCACCGCCCTCATTGTCGCGGGCTGGTTCTACTTCATCGATTCCAAGAGCATGGAAGCCATCTGGCCCATGTTCGGCATCTCCAACCAGATGCTGGCGGTGATGGCCCTGGGAATCGCATCGGTGGCGCTGGTACATGCGGGCAAGGGGCGCTATGTGTGGGTGACGCTGGTGCCGATGATCGCGGTGGCGATCACCACGGGGTCGGCGGCGGTGGTGATGTGCCGGGGCTATTTCAAGCGGCACACGTCCAACGATCTGATCTCGGCGGCGCTGATTCTCGCGATCGTGGCCTGCACGCTCATCGTGCTGATCGGTGCCCTGGCCGCCGCCCGCCGCGGCGGCCCGCGCAAGCCGTCGGGCGGACTGCCCGGCGATGCCCCCACCCCGCCCGCGGACCCGCTGGCGCACCACGAGTTGGGGTCGCTGGGGTGAGCCGACCTTGCCGCTTTTTTGAATTTCAGTCTTCATTCGTGCTTCGTCAGTCATCCCCTCTCCCGTATACTGGCGGGTCTTTCCCCAAGGACAGAGGCACCATCCGTGGCCGAGACCGATCTTCCGCCGCATACCCCGCCCGTTCGCCAGTTGCCGGGCCTGTTGATCTTTGTTTCCGGTCCTTCGGGCGTGGGCAAATCGACGGTTTGCCGCCGTCTGGCCACGGTGCTTCCCGCGGAATTTGCGGTCTCCGCGACGACGCGCGTCGGCAAGCCGCAGGATGTGCACGGGAAGCGCTACCAGTTCGTCGAGGAGCCGGAGTTTCGCCGCCGGCTTGAGACGGGGGACTTTTTAGAGTATGCTTATGTGTTCGGCAATTGGTACGGCACGCTGCGCCAGCCCGTCGAAGAGGGGCTTGCCGCGGGCCGAACCATCCTGCTGGAGATAGACGTGCAAGGGGCCATTCAGGTCCACACCCTGTTTCCGGATGCCATGGGCGTGTTCATTCTGCCGCCGAGCGAAGAAGATTTGCTCAAGCGCCTGCGTGACCGCGGCCGGGACGATGAAGCGACCATCCTGCGGCGCTTTACCGAAGCCCGCCAGGAAATCCGCACTGGCGAAGCCAGCGGCGTGTATGACCTGCTGGTGGTCAACGAAGACAACGGCGTCGAGCGAACCGTCGACGCCATCCGCCGAGCGGTCCTGAAATTCCGCGATGGCGGCCAAACCCTGTTCTAACGGAGCCCTTCGATGATCGAAGCCCTCAAGTCTGACGAAATCGTCCACAAGCTCGGCGGCCGGTTCAAGTTGTGCGCCTTGGTGCAGCACCGCTGGGTCGAACTGATCCAGGGTGCCCGCCCGCTCGTCGAGCGCAACGGCCGCTCGGATCTGGAAGTCATCATTGACGAGATCCTGCAGGGAAAAATCACCATCGATCGCGAAAAAAGCCCCGGCATCACCGCCGCCGGCAAGGCGCTGGGCGTGGACGGCTGAGTTCCACGCGCCACCCCGTCGCCCCTACCGCAAAGCCCAGGGATTACGATCCGTGGGCTTTTTGCATGCGCCCCGCGCCCCCCAGCTTCGCCACCGCTCCGTGCCGCGGACAATCCAGCAGGTGGTCATTAACCATCCCCGTCGCCTGCATGTGCGCATAGCAGATCGTTGACCCGACAAACTTAAACCCCCGGCTCTTGAGGTCCTTGCTCAGGGTGTCGGAGATCACGCTGCTGGCTGGAACCTGCTTCAGGCTTGTCCAGCCATTCTGCAGCGGACGCCCCTCGACAAACTTCCAGATGTAGCGGTCAAAGCTCCCCTCCGTTTCCTGCACCCGCAGGAAAGCCTTGGCATTTTCAATGGCCGCGGCGATCTTCAGCTTGTTGCGCACGATGCCCGCATCCCCAAGCAGCCGCTCGACGTCGCGCTTGCCGAAGCGCGCCACCGCCTGCGGATCGAACCCGGCGAAAGCCTTGCGATAGTTCTCCCGCTTTTTCAGGATCGTCAGCCAGCTCAATCCCGCCTGCGCCCCTTCCAGCACGAGGAACTCAAAGAGCAGCCGCTCGTCATGCAGCGGCACCCCCCATTCCTCATCGTGGTAGCGGTGGTACAGGTCTGTGGAGGCCCAGGGACAACGCGGCATAGTCGGTCTCTGCGTCAGGCGAAGGATCAACGAGGCCCCAGCATAGCATGCCGCGGGATGGCGTAAATCCCTGTCGGCACCGCGTGTCTCTGCTACAATCCGTCAATGACTTCAACGCTTTCCTCACGCTCAATTCTGGTCTGCGTCTGCGGCGGCATCGCCGCGTACAAGATTGCCGACGTCGTCTCCAAACTGGCACAAGCCAAGGCATCGGTCACGGTCGCCATGACCGCTGAAGCGCAGAAATTTGTCGGCCCGGCGACCTTTCGCGCCCTTTCAGCCAACACGGTCTACACCGATCTCTGGGACCATCTCGATGGCAAGGACCCGCAGCACATCCGCCTCGCGCAGACCGCCGACCTGCTGCTGGTCGCTCCCTGCACGGCCAACACGCTGGCACGGATGGCGCAAGGTCTCGCCCCCGATCTGGTCGCGACGATCCTCCTTGCCGCCGATCCCCGCAAAGTCCTGATTGCCCCGGCGATGAACGAGGCGATGTGGAATCACCCCGCGACGCAGCGTAACGCGAAGCGCGTGTTTGACGATGGCGTCGAGTTCGTGGGCCCCGGCGCGGGGTGGCAAGCCTGTCGAACCGTGGGCGTGGGGCGGATGTCGGAGCCCGCGGAAATTTTGGCGGCCATCGAACAGAAGCTTTCGAAGGATTCCGCCGGGGCAGCGCATTTCACGCCCTAGCGAAAGACCGGCGCAACGGCACACCCTTTGCGATTTCCCCTCCGTCCACGTTTGGAGGGAACCATGAAAGCCTATTCAAAACCCCGCAGGATTGTTCAGAAGTTTGCACTTCTGCCCACGCTGCTGCTCGTGGCTGCGTGCAGTCAGACGCAGTCGCCCCGCGCCGCCGCCCCGCTCGATGCGGAGGGCCTCGCGCGACAGAAGCTCGTCGATCTCTTTGCCGCCCATGCCGATCGCTTTGATTGTGCGTCCTTTCACTATGCAGACCGCACTCTGACGGCGACCGACGTCCGCATCGTGCCTGATCCGGGCATCTCGCAGGACCATCCCAGCGCCACGCTGTCGATCAAGCGACTCACCCTCGTCCTGGCCGCGGATCCCGTTCCAAATCACGACCTGCGCCTGGTGTCGCTGGACGCCGAGGAGCCCACGCTGCGGCGGCCCGAGTCTCTGCGGACGTCGGCCGCGCCGACCGAGACCGAGGCCTTCCTCGCCACCTACCTCACCGATCTGCTCAATAAAATGTCGACCCCGCGCTGGACGCCGCTCCTGGCCGTCAGCCCTGTGTTTGCGCCGCCAACACCCGAGGCGCAGGCGGCGATGGACGATGAGTTTGGAACCCTGCGCTCGGTGAACCTGCAGACGCTCCGTATGGAGATGCCTCCCGACCGCGCCGGTGCCACGCCCAATGCCATGGTCATCTCCGCCAGCTTCACCCGCGATGACGCCGGCGGGTGGCAGGCCAACGTTCAGGCGGGCACGCAGACGGCAGACCATGCACCCAAGCTCGCCCCACCCATCCACGTGGAGTTTCAACAGCAGGAGGGCCGACTGCTCGCCCGCACGCCCCTGCCCGCGGGGTTCCCGGATAATGCCACGGCCTCGGATCGCTGATGCGGCGGCCGGGGCAAAAATTGCACGTCCGCCCCCGCTCGGGCGTGCCTTCCTGCCGCCAATCCGCTAAGATCCCTTGCCCATGAACGTTGCGCTCCATTCTTCTCGCTCGCTTGCCCCGCACGGGTCCCTCGTCCCCTGGCGTCTGGGGTGCTGATGCGTGCGTTCCTCCCCAAATCCTCACCCGCCCCGCGGCTGCTCGTTCTGGGGCTTAACCACAAGACCGCTCCGCTGGCCCTGCGGGAGACGCTGGCTTTTTCCGATCCGCAGAGCGCCCATGCCCTGAGCCTGCTCAAAGCACAGTTTCCGCCGGTCGAGGCTGTGTTGCTGTCCACCTGCAACCGCGTGGAGCTTTACCTTTCGCTGCCCCAGGATGCCCCGATCCCGCTGGAGGTGCTGACCCACTTCCTGGCGACTGCCCATCATGTGGATCCGCGAGCGCTCGCCCCGCATCTCTATCTCCACGAAGATCGAGCGATGGTCGATCACCTCTTTGCGGTGACCACCAGCCTCGATTCGATCATCGTCGGCGAGACGCAGATCCTCGCCCAGGTGAAGGCCGCTTATCAGCTGGCGGCCGCCCATGGCACCATCGACAAGGTTTTTCACGCGCTCTTCCAGCGCTCCCTCGCCGCGGCGAAGGACGCCCACGAGAGCACGCGTCTGGCGGCCGGTCGGGTGTCGGTGGCGTCGGTGGCGGTGGATCTCGCCGGATCTATTTTTGACCGCTTCGACGACAAGACCGTGCTCTGCCTGGGAGCGGGGAAAATGGCGGGGTTGATGTTGCGGCACCTGGTGGACCTGAGCCCGCGGCGCCTGGTCATTGCCAACCGCTCACTCGACAACGCGCAGAAGCTCGCCGCGCAGTTTGCCACCCTGCTGCCGACGGAGGCCCAGCCGCTCGAGGCGCTCGACGAGCTGCTGGTCCAGGCGGACATTCTGCTCACCTCAACGGGTGCCCCCGAGCCGCTGATCACGGCTGCGCGGATGAAGGCGCTGCAGAAGAAGCGGCGGTATCGCCCGGCGGTCATCGTGGATATCGCCGTGCCCCGGGATGTCGAGCCCGCGGTGGGGGGGCTGCCGAACCTGTATTTGTACAACGTGGACGATCTGCAGAATCGGGCGGCGGGGACGCGCGCGGCGCGCGATGTTCCAGTGGCCGCCGCAAGGGACAGGCTGGACCTGGACGGGGAAAACTTATTTCGCTGGCTGGCGGCGAGCGATGTGGGGCAGCTGGTGCAGGAGCTATAAAAACAATGAAAGCAGATAGTCCATGCGGAGCTGGAG
>CALCHA010000054.1 GCA_937901265.1 uncultured Phycisphaerales bacterium | reverse complement strand
GGAAAAGCAGTTCGACCTCCACTTGTACGCCCCCCATTCGCTGACGCTGATGGCGGAGTATGAGGAGCTGCTGGTGGAATCCCCCCGGGTGGAGACCTACCGCACCGTGCTGGGATAACCAGCGTCCGTGAGCTGGCCCCGACGCGACGCTCAGGCCACGCGACGACGACGTCGCCCCGTCAGCAGCAGCATCACCCCCGCTCCGCTGACCGCCAGAGTCGCAGGCTCGGGAACCGCCACCGTGGTGCTGTAGCTCGCCGAGGGGTCCAGCGCCTTGCCCGCGTAATCCACTGTCTGAGAGCCCGCACCGAAATCCGCAATGTTCAGGGTGGTGGCGGTGGAGACGCCTTGAAGGGTGAGCGTCGCAAGAAGCACGTTGCCATTGCCGTCGACCGTCGGACCGTTGGGGTAGTTGGCATTCTGCTCCGCCCAGAGGCTGGCGGTCGTCGTGGGGAAGATGCCGGTGGACCCGGGATCGAGCTGGTCGAAGGCGGGATTGCGGGTGAGGCTCTGGATCGTCCCCGGGCCGCCGGTGACGCTGACGCTGAACCCGAAGCTGAACAGGCCGCCGTCGCTGTTGATTTGCGAGGTCGGGCCGGAAACTTCATGGAGATAAATGGGAAGGATGGCGGTCTGTGCGTTAACGTCCACGCTCGGCGTGCCGCTGGAAAAAGAATACGTGGGGCCCACGGCCTGCGCCACGCCGGCGAACATGCCCAGGGCAATCGTCGCGGCGGCAAGGGAACCCGCGAAACGGGGGGTGAAGCTCATCATGAAACCTTCGCTTTACGAAATCGTGTAACTGGCACCCAGCCGCTTGCGGAACTGCAGCGAGTCAAGGCTGTCGATAATGCCGCTGTTGTCGTAGTCAAGATACCACCGATAACCGCTGGAGCCAGTGGCAGATCCCTGGCGGCTGCGAAAAAACAGCGAGTCGAGGCTGTCGACGATCCCGTCGCCATTCACGTCGCCGAAAAGCCGATAAAATGTCGTCGTGCTGTCGCCGCCCGGCAGAAAATGCCCCCACACATCCGTCACCAGCGCCGCATGCACCTGCAGGTCGTAAACGCCGTCGGCAAGCGATCCGGCGGTGACATTGCCGCCGCTGAAAGTAACGGTGTAAGTGAAGCCGCCGTCGGCAGACGACCACGCGATCGCGCCCGGCAGCGTACCGACCGCGCCGCCGCCGTTGACCGAGGGATGGAGGGCGAGGGTGAGCGCCCCGGGAGCAAGGGTGACCTGCCGCGAAAACTGCAGCGTGACGCTGTTCACCATCGACCGCTGCGCCGCGCCGTCGTTGAGCGTGACCGACTGCAGCTCCGGCGGAAGATCCGAGACCAGGATGGTCGTGGCACTGCTGACGGATAGCCCGCCGGCGTCGGTGATCGTGCAGGTAAACGTATAGGTGCCGGGGGCGGCGAAGGTGGCGGTCGTGCTCTTGGCCCCGTTGGTGCCATTGGCGCTCAGCGCCACGCCCGCCGGGCCTGCGATGGCCCAGGTGTAGGTCAGTTCCGACTCCCCGTCATCATCGGCTCCCAACACGCTCAGAATCGTGCTGTTCCCCGTCACCGGCGTGACCGACGCCATGGCAGGGACCGCGACGGTCGGCGCGTTGTTCGGGCCCAGAAGGTCGATGGCGTCGTACGTGACCGAGGGTGAAAGCCACCCGCTGGTGCTGCTGCCGCTGGCGACGATCAGGTCGATGCTGTTCTGTCCGGCAATGAGAGCGGACGCGGGGATGGTGTAGGTGAAGGTGACGTTGTTGCCCCGCCAGGTCCCGCGGGTGATGCCGCGGCTGTCCGGCTGGCTGCTGGCCGCGGGAATGCTGCTGGTCCACGCGCCCGCCGCGCCCTTGTTCACCACGATGTAAGGGCGGCCCCCGGCGTACGCGAACGAAATGCCGACCCGTAACGTGAGTGACACTTTGCTCTGCGCCGTCGACAGGGTGAACACCACCTTGCTGTCGTTGTTGATGTCCTTCGCCTGGATCAGCGGCCAACTCGCCGGGGTGCTCGAGCCGATGACGTAGGTGGTCGTCGCCGGCCAGGGATTCAGCCGCGGATCGGAGGGGTGCATGATGGCGATCTGGTCGGCATTGAGGAACCCCGCCGGCGTCCCGTCCCACGCACCGATCGTCCAGATCGTCGAAGGGCGAACGATCGAGTTGGCGATGTTCCGAGTGGTGATCCCGCCGGCGGAAATCGTGACGCTCGCCGTGCCCACGGCAAGTTCCTGGTCGTACAGCGTCTCGGTGTAGGTGCCGGGCTTGATGCCGGTAATCGTGTAGCTTCCGTTGGCCGCGGGGGTTCCCCAATACTCGGCGGTCGCATTGGCCAGGCCCACCGTGATGCGGTCGCCATTGGTGATGCCGCTGGCGACCCCGGTGAGCGACCCGCGACCAGAGGCCGGCACCCATCCCTGCAGGTTCATGGCGTCCATAAAGGAGTAATCGATCGGTGCCGGAGCGCCCCCGTCGGTGAACGCAATCGCATAGGGCCCCTGCAGCCCGGGACGGAAGTTCTCCGTCTGCGTGTGGCCGGAGTACATGTAATTGTACATTTCGACGGCATTTCCGGTGCTCTGAAACTCAATGTCCTTGAAGAAGGGCCCGCCGGAACTCGTTTCGTGGCTGCCGATCATCATAAACGCGCCCACGTTCTGCCCGTTGGTGCTTCCGGTCACGCCATGGGAGGTGTCGTCAATGAAGGGCGCGGAGTCATAAAACTTGGAATGGGTGGTGCCGTCGGACTTGGCGAAGACGTCGGAGCCCTCGATGGCCGTGCCGCCCTTGGTGTCGGAGGCGTCGGGGTGATTGGTGAAGATGGAGTAGTTGAGGTAAGTCAGGAAACGCATCTCGCCGGGAGAGGGGGGACTGGCGCCGCCGGCATAGGTGGCCATGTAGAGGTTGTTGTAGCCGTTGCGCGCCATGTAGTACTGCGTCACGCCAAGGCCGGAATCCGTGACGCTCACCATCGCCCACCCGTCGGCGTTGTCGACCGTGTAGGCCACGGCACTGGAGCTGCTCAGACCCGATGCGTAATGGGAGTAGCGTTGCGTGAGACTGTGCGGGGCCTGCAGTTCGTTCCCGCGATACTTCATGGAGAGCACGTCGCCGTTGCTCTTGGAAAGGGTAAAGGTGAGCTGGGCGCCGGTATCCACGAGGAGGCTGCCGCCACTGTCGGTGATGCCGAAGGAAAAGAGAATGCGCGATTCGAGAACCTGCAGAAGGTTCTGAGAAGAACGCTGACGCCGGTGCCGCCGTAAAACCATGGTCGCTCCGCCTGATGATCGATGCCGCCGCCTGCAGAATTGCAGCGTCACTATACCGGGCGATCCCCGCGGCTCCTATGCCAAAAACGGTCGCAAACGAAAAAGGTGAGGGTACTTCTGCCGCTGCCCGTCGCAAACCTGGCGGCCCAGGGGGTATGGGCAAGCACCGGCCCCGCCCTTCACGTGCGAATCGACGGCAGCACCGCTCCGGCAACCGGGGTGAAAATCATCACCGGCAGCCACGCCGCCAGCAGCGGATCCAGCGTCGTCCCTGCCATCTGAAAGATCACAAACGTCGTCGCAAACACCACCACCGACGTCGCCACGCAATAAAACATATTCACAATCAGGCGGTTCGGCTCCCGCGTCAGTAAAAACGGTATCCCGATCAGCAGCATCAGAATGTTCATGATCGGCTGCGTCATCCGCAGGTGCATGATCTTGTACAGCGGCGGCTGGTTGATCGGCGGCGAACGCTCCGCAAGGTCCCACACCTGCCGCGAAGAGAGATAATCCACCGCCTTCTTCGAGGCAATCAGATCCAGCTGCTTGGGCGTCAGGGGCGTGTTGTACAGCAGCAGCGGTGCCTTCCCCGCCGCCAGCCGCGAAGGGTCGGCATCCGGACGGTCCTCGATCACCAGCGCGTTCCGCATCACCCACGCTTCCTGCGTGCCGCCCGGCGGAAGCTCCCACGTCGCGCTGTCGGCCATGATCCGCCCATACGCCGAGCCGTTCTTCAGCCGCTGAATAATGCGCACATTCTCCAGCCGCTTCTTCACCGGGTCATACGCCGTTGCCGTGATCAGCGAGCCGTCCGCATCGCGCACAAAATACACCGGGTCGTTCTTCGTGACCGCCGTGTTGATTTCGTTGTGCTTGCGAAGCAGTTTGGCCACCACCCACGGCTGGGAAATGACCAGCTCCTGATTGGCCACCGACAGCACCCCGAAACCCACCGACACCAGGATGATTGGCGCCGCCACCCGGTACAGCGACACCCCCGACGCCAGCATCGCCGTCAGCTCGTGATTCCGCGTCATCCGCACCATCGTGAAGCCCGCAGCCAGCAGCGGAATCGCCCCCGAAACCTGCTGAAAAATAATCAGTGACTGAAAAACGTAATAATCCAGAATGTCGGCGAGGATCCCCAGCGCCCCACTCGCCTCCCCCGGCTGCGACGCCGCGACGCCCTGTGCCCCGCGCGTGAAGTTGTCAAAATTCACGATCAGGTCCAGCAGGATGTACATCCCCACCAGCACCCCCAGCGCCAGCAGGTAATTGACGATGAAGTTCTTGATGATGTAGCGGTCAAGGAGACGCATGGGGCTCCGGAAGTTGAATCGTTAACGGCGAAGTAGAACCGAATACACGCCGGCGACCATCGCCAGCAGCAGGGCGTTGCCCGCCCAGATCAGCGAGATCCCCGCCGCCACGTGCTTGCTGCCGCCCTCGGCTAGCTGCTGCCCCGCCGTGATCAGCAGCACCAGCACCACCGCCGGCACAAATCCCACCACAAAGACCGCCAGCGGATTCCGCCCGCGCAGTTCAATGCCCAGCGCCGCCCCGAGCAGCACCAGGCACAGGCAGGACAGCGAGAAGGACCCTCGCGAATTGAACTCCGACTGGATCGTGTTCAGCAGCCGGTTGTATTGCCCCTGCGCCTGATCCGCCAGGGTGATCAGCGGCGCTGAACCACTGGCGCGGGCGTCGGCCACCAGCTCCGGCGGCGGGGGGATCGTCACATTCTCAATCGCCGGCGGAAGCTGCAGATTCGAAATCATCACCGTCCCCGCAGGCGCG
>CALCHA010000053.1 GCA_937901265.1 uncultured Phycisphaerales bacterium | reverse complement strand
CGAGACATTGACGTTGACTTCCAGCGGCTTGGACTGCTGCAGGGAAATGCAGGCGGTGGGAAGGAGGAGGCAGACGAGGGGAACGAGACGGCGCATGGCAGCTCCTTGGCATGTCAGACGGAGTAACGATACCGCACGGGGCACGGCAATGCGAGGGCGGCAGAGGGGCGGGCAGGAGCGATGAAACAGCGTCTGGCAAATAGGCTTGGCGCTGCTACAATGCCCATGAACTAGGCAGGCGAACTTGACCAGCTTGGTGCCGATTCTGGAAAACGTGAAAAAGCTCAAAAATTGCGCAGACTCCGAAGGGGACCTTGTGCATACATATAAGTGGTTGCAGCTGGTTAATTTACCACCGCAAGAAAGGGCTGGGGAAGAAGCCCACTTGCCGGAAGCCGTGCCTCCGGTGGGTGCGGAGCAAGCAGGCGTGCACGAGGTTTGCTCTACGATCAAGCAGGCGCCGTCGGCGGGGTCACCGTTTGCCGCGGAATCACCGGGCAGGGGTGGCGCTGTACGAGCTGATGCCCACAGGCGAGAGGTTATGGAACGAGCTGAACTTGAACTGAGTTTGCTGAACGAGATCAGCCGTGCGCTGGGCTCGACGCTCGACCTGCAAGCGGCTTTTGATCAGACGATGCGCGTCCTGGCCGAGAAGCTGGGCATGGAGCGCGGGTCTTTGGTGCTGCTCGATGAGCCGACGGGCAAGCTGCGCACCGAAACGGCGATGGGCCTGACGCCGGAGGAAATTCACCGCGGGACTTATGCGCTGGGGGAAGGGATCACCGGGACGGTCGTCGCCACCGGGCAGTCAATGGTGGCGGCGGACATCAAGGCGGACGAGCGTTTTCTCAACCGCACCGGGGCGCGGCCGGCGCCCACGCCGGGGGTGCAGACCAGCTTTATCTGCGTGCCCATTCGCACCGAGGGGCGCACGGTGGGGGCGATTTCGGTGGACAAACGCTTCCATGATCTGGACACGCTGCGCTCAGACCAGCGGCTTCTGGAGATCATCGCGTCGTTCATCGCGCAGGCATTGAAGATCAACGAGATCGTAGCGCAGGAACGGGAAGAGTGGCTTGAGGAAAAACGCAGCCTCTCCGCCAGCCTGCGCGGCAAGTACAAATTCGACAACATCATCGGATCGGCGCCGGCGATGCTGGATGTCTTCGACACCATCGCGCAGGTCGCCAGCTCCCGGGCGACGTGCCTCATCCTCGGCGAGACGGGCACGGGCAAGGAGCTGATCGCCAAGGCCATCCATTACAACTCGAATCGCGCCGACAAACCCTTCATCCGGGTGAACTGTGGTGCCCTGACCGGGACGCTGCTGGAATCGGAACTTTTCGGGCACGTGAAGGGGTCGTTCACCGGGGCCATCAAGGACAAAATGGGGCGCTTTGAGGTGGCCAATCTGGGGACGCTGTTTCTCGATGAGATCGGGACGATCGACATGGGCCTGCAGGTGAAAGATCGGAAGAGAGTAGTGTAGGGAAAGAGTGTAG
>CALCHA010000052.1 GCA_937901265.1 uncultured Phycisphaerales bacterium | reverse complement strand
GGGGATACGCAGACGTCGAGCGGAACGATTCTGTTTGAGAATGGCAACACGGTGAGCTTCGTTACCACGGTGCAAGACGTCGGCGAGGACACGGCGAAGGTGACGGTGGCGGCGACGGCGGATGAGGATTTGGCGCTGCAGGGAGTGTATTACCACATCAACCTGCCGGCCGGAGACTATCCCCAAGAGGCGAAGCTGACGGAGCGGCAGACGGTGAAGACGACGGCGTTCCGGCTGACCGATCCGCGGCGGACGATCGAAGTGGGGACGGACGATGCCGTGGAGTTCGTTCTGCAGCGCGACAAGGTGATCGATACGGATATCGTGTCGCAGTTGGGGCTGCGCTTGCCGCGGGATGCGGCGGCGGATGAACTGGTGGCGATTGTGTTTCCGATCGCGACGGGAAACATGACCAAGGGGCAGACGGTCAAGGCGACCTTCACAATCAAGGTCGGCGGGCAGACGGACAGGGCACCGGTGGCGCTGGCGGTGGATACAAGCAAACCCGGTTCGCCGTTCGCGGGCATTGGGGGGAATTTTCGGGTGTATGGCGGGGAGGATCAGGCGTCGGTGGATTACAACCTGGCGAATCTGCGGGTGCCCTGGGGGCGGGTGCCGATGTTGCTGAACGCGTTTGAGCCGCGGGAGGGGATGGATCCGGTGGAGGCGATGAAAGCCGGGGGGCGGCAGACGGGGCAGATCAAGCAGGCGATGGAGACGGCGAAGGAGTTGGCGGGGAAGGGGATTCCGCTGATTGTGACGACGTGGGACATGCCCGGGTGGGCGCTGTTGCCGCCGGGTCCGCAGACGCCGGGGCGGCCGTTCTCGATTCCCGCGCGGCGGCTGCGGCAGGACAAGGCCGCGGCCGTGTATGACGAGGTTGTGACCTACCTGACGTATATGAAAAGCGCGTATGGGGTGGAGCCGGCGCTGGTGTCGATCAACGAATCGGATTTGGGGATCGACGTGATGCAGACGCCGGAGGAGCATGCGGAGTTCATCCGGGAAGTGGGCCGGCGGATGGCGGAGGCGGGGTTGAAGACGAAGATGTTGCTGGCGGATGCGTGCAGTCCGCATCCCGTGAAGTTTGTGGATGCAGCGATGCGCGATCCGGAGGCGGTGAAATATATCGGGGCGGTGAGTTTTCACTCCTGGCATGATGGGACGGATGCGGAGTTTCGGGCGTGGGGCGAGGCGGCGCGGAAGTTGAACGTGCCGCTGTTTTGCGGAGAGGGCGGGACGGACTCCGATTCGTATCGCTATCCGGCGATTTTTCAGGAGCCGTGGTATGCGATGTATGAGCTGGACACCTACATGCGGATTTGCCGTGAGTCGCAGCCGTTGTCAATTTTGCATTGGCAGATGACGGCGAATTATTCGCTGCTGGTGGGCGGGGGGCGGAGCGGTCAGCCGCTGTCGCCGGGGCGGCGCTTCTGGCAGGTGAAGCAATTGGATGTGGCGCCGGAGGGATCAGCGGCGGTGGCGGTGACGACGGAGGCGGCGAACATCACGGCGTGCGGGTTTATGAAGGAGGGACGGGTGGTGGTGGACGTGCTGAACAATGGAGCGGCGCGGCAGGCGACGATCACGGGGCTGCCGTCGGGGGCGACCAGCGCGCATGTATACGTGACGGATGGCGATCGTGGAATGAAAGAATTGGAGGCGGCGGGCGTTAGCAATGGCACGATGCAACTCTCCTTGCCGATGGACAGTCTCGTGACAATCGACACGGGGCGGTAAACTGTCGGCCGGTGACTTTTTGAGCAAGGAATGACGATGCGATTCATGGCGATGGCGGCGGCGGCGGTGCTGGCGGCGAGCGTGCTGGGCGGATGCGGAAACTCCGGGCCGGCCGGGGAAAAGAAGGTGCGGATGGCGGGGATCATTTTCCAGGAGGATGAGTTTTTTCATCTGATCGAGCTGGGGATGGAGGACGCGGCGGCCAAGAACAACGTGGCGCTGACGGTGCAAACGAGCGACAACAAGCCGGAGAAAGAGTTTCAGCTCGTGCAGACGTATACGGCCCAGAAGGTGGATGCGGTGCTGATTTCGCCGCTGAGTTCGACGGCGTCGGTGCCGGCACTCAAGCAGGCCAGCGATGCGGGCATCGTGGTGGTGACCAACAACACGTCGGTGGCGGCGGATTTTGTATCGGGAGACGTGGAATGCTCCGCGGCGGACCTGGGCGTGCAGACCGGCACGGCGGCGCGGGAGTACATCGAGAAGAACCTGGGAGGGAAGGCGAAGATCGCGATCCTGGCGTTTAAGAGCCAGGTGGCGGAACAGAGCGATGCGCGCGTGAACGGCTTCAAGAGCGAGGTGACCAAGCTGCCCGGGGTGACGGTGGTGGCGGAGCAGGATGCGTGGCTCACGGACATGGCGGTGAAGAAGGCGGGGGACATCCTGACGGCGCACCCGGACGTCGATATCTTTTATGGGGCGAACGAGGGCGGGACCAACGGGGCGGTGCTGGCGGTGAAGAACGCGGGCAAGGCGGGGAAGATCGTGGTGTTCGGCACCGATGTGAGCAAGCAGTCGCTGGATTTTCTGCAATCGCCCGACAACATCCTGCAGGCGATCACGGCGCAGAAGCCTTTTGAAATGGGCCAGAAGTCGGTGGAACTCGCGCTGAAGGTGATCAGGAAGGAGCCCGTGGAGAAGAAGGTGATGCTGAATGGGGAACTGCTGACCCGAACCAATCCCAAGGGCATCGCGGCGTATGCGGAACAGTTTAAGACCTGGACCGGCGGGAAATAAGGACGGACGCTTGCTGGAAGTTCGCAACATCCGGAAGGAGTTTCCGGGGACAGTGGCGCTCGATGACGTCTCGATGGCATTCGAGGCGGGAAAGGTGTGCGCGCTGCTGGGGAAAAATGGGGCGGGTAAGAGCACGCTGGTGAAGATCCTTTCCGGGGCGCAGCGGGCGACGTCGGGGACGCTCCTGCTGGAGGGGCGGGAGGCAGCGTTTCATTCCACGCGGGATGCGTTTCGTGCGGGCATTGCGACGGTGTATCAGGAGCTGTCGCTGGTGCCGGGGCTGAGCGTGGCGGAGAACGTGCTGCTGGGCCGAATGCCGCGGAAGGGGTGGCTGATTGATTGGAAGGCGGCGCGGGAACGGGTGGGGAAGTTGTTCGGCGAGATGGGAATTGGGATTGATCCGGCGGTGCGGGTGGGCGATTTGGGTGTGGCGCAGCAACAGGTGGTGGAGATCGCCAAGGCCATGAGCTTTCAGCCGCGGGTGCTGATGCTCGATGAGCCGACATCGGCGCTGGCGGGGGCGGAAACAGAGATGCTGTTCCGGGTGGTGCGGCGACTGGCGGCGACCGGGGTGGCGGTAATTTACATCACGCATCGGCTGCAGGAATTGTCGCGGGTCGCCGACACCGTGACCGTGCTGCGCGATGGCAAGTGCGTGGGGAGCTTGCCAGTCGTGGGGACGTCGGCGGAGGCCATCGTGAACTTGATTTTCGGCTCAGTGGTGCAGCGGTCGCGGCCGGCGGGGCTGGAACCGGGAGGTGAGACGCTGATGGAAGTTCGGGGCCTGTGCTCGCGCGGGGGGTATCGCAAGGTGTCGTTTGAGCTCAAGGAGGGGGAGGTGCTGGGGATCGCGGGGATGCTGGGGTCGGGGCGGACGGAGCTGCTGCGCGGGATTTTCGGGGCGGATCCCGTGGATGCGGGAACGGTCACGATCGGCGGGCGCGCGGCTGGCCGCGGGACGGTGCGGGCGCGGAAGCGCGCGGGGCTGGCGCTGATCCCGGAGAACCGCAAGGAGCAGGCGCTGGTGCTCCCGCTGAGCATTCGGCAGAACGGGTGCCTCGCCAGCCTGGGGAAGGTGGGCGCACTGGGCATGATCACCGTTGCACGGGAAGGGGCGGTGGCGAAGCACTTTGTCCAGCGGCTGGAGATCAAGGCGGGAGATGTGGGGGCGGCCGTGGGATCACTCAGCGGCGGCAATCAGCAGAAAGTGGTGGTGGGCAAGTGGCTCAACACCGAGCCGCGGGTGATGCTGTTCGATGAGCCGACGCGCGGGATCGATTTGCAGGCGAAGCAGCATATCTTTCGGATCATCTGGGAATTATCGCGCGAGGGGATCGGGAGTGTGTTTGTGTCGAGCGAGCTCGAGGAGCTGCTGGAAGTCTGCCACCGAATTCTGATTATGCGCGGCGGGGAGATCGTGGGCGAGGTGCGCCCCGAGGATGTGACGGTGGAGCAGCTGGCGGTGCGCTGCATGGCGGCGGAAAACGGCACGATGGCGGGTGCGGCCTGATGCGGCGATTGCACGAATTTATCCTCGAGGGAGTGCTGGTCCTGCTCTGCGTGTTCCTGTCGCTGCGGGCGCCGAATTTCCTGAGCACCGGCAATTTGCTGATCATCCTGCAGAACGTTTCGATGCAGGGCGTGGTGGCCTTCGGCATGACGGCGGTGATTATCGCCGGCGAAATTGACTTGAGCGTGGGCTCGGCGGTGGCCTTCACGGGATGCGTGACGGCGTGGATCGCGGCGCAGCTGACCGCATCCTGCGGAGCGGGGCTGGCGGTGGCGATTGGGGCGTTCGCGGCGATCGGGCTGATGTCGCTGGCGGGAGCAATCTCCGGGTTGCTCCGCGTGCGCTTTTATGTACCCCCCTTTATTT
>CALCHA010000051.1 GCA_937901265.1 uncultured Phycisphaerales bacterium | reverse complement strand
GCGCGAGCAGCCGGGGGTGTACGTCAACGCCCCTCACACCTGCACGATTCTCGCCGGGCCGCTGAAAGGGGCGCTGCTGGCGGTGCTGGAAAGTGCGCTGCCTGATCAGGACATGGTGATCACGGCGGATTAGGGGGTCGTGCAGATCGGCACGCAGGCGCGGGCGGAGAACGCGGTGGTGCGGCGCACCTACTATCTCGATGACCTGCTGGTCAATCTGCCGCGGGTTATCCCCGTCACGATGGACGTGGGAACGATGACAGACGACAAGGCGCCCCCAGCGGCGCAGAACGCGGGGCGCGCGGGCAAGGGGTCTGCCGCGCCGCGGCCACCACGGCGCGCCGTGGCCAACGATTCCAATGGGGACATCATCCGTCTGATCACCGCCTCCCTCCGGCCTGAGATATGGAAGGTTAATGGCGGCACGATTGGCGAGATCGCCATCGTCGGCAACCGGGTGATCGTCACCGCGCCGCAGTCGGTGCAGGCGCTGCTCGAGGGGCCTTCGCACGTGAACCACAATCCCACCCCCCTGTACATTGGCGTCGGGCAGTAGCAGCGTCCCCTCAGGCGTGCGGTTTCTGCAGGCCCTGCGGATCGAGAGATGTCGCGACGGACTGGACGCGGCGGCGCTCGGCGGGGCTGAGACGCTTCGGCTCGTCCGCCGCCAACTGGGCGTCAAAATCGAGTGCCTCCCAGAGCGCCCGGGCGCGCTCGGCGGCCGGCAGGTCCGAGTCGGGCAGGGCCAGTGTCACACGAATTTGTGCGTTGGCGCGATCCAGCGACAGCACCTGCCGGAGGGCGTCGGCCAGTGGCTGGTGAAGCTCTCGGCGCAGGGCGATGCGCTGCATGAGCAGCTCGATGGAACGGGGATTTTTGGACAGGGCGTCATTGAGGGCGGCTTCGGCGGCGGCAGGATCGTGGGTGCGTGCTTCCAGGAAGCGGTACTCCGCAGGAGCGGGGTCCCACGCCATTTTGCCCTGGGTCAGCGGAAACCAGACCAGACCACCCAGCGCCAGGGCGGCACCGCCGGTGAAAAGGGGGACGAGATAGGCCGCGCGGCGGGGCGAGCCGGGGGGAGCGTCGTCCCCGCGAAAGCCGATCAGGACACGAAAGAGCATGGCCACCGCACCGGTCACCAGGGCCATATTGATCTGGTCGTAGATGAACATGCCCAGCGCCCCCAGCAGCGCGGCGATGGAGAGCAGGCTCATGGCGGCGGGTGCGGCGGGCAGCTCCGCTTCCAGAATCAGAAACGTCGCCACGCCCGCACCGGCGGCGAGGGCCGCATAAAGAATCGCCAGCAGCAGATCATACGTGTCGTAAGGGCCCGCGAGGAGGTAGGCGGCCAGCCACCAGGCCAGGGCAAAGGCGATGGCGAGGATCGTCACATTCACCGTGTTCAGCGGGCGCGGTGGCGGCAGGGTGATGTTGCGGTGGCGTCGGGCGGCGGCGAGCATCGCCCAAAAAAGCAGCACCAGCGCCAGCAGCAGCGCCGGCAGGCCCAGCTCGGTGGCGATGCGCACGACGAAAGAATGGGGATCGCTCACATCCTCCGGTGCGGCGGGACGCTTCACGGAGGTGTAGTAGCTGCCGAAATTGTGCAACCCGACGCCCAAAAGCGGGTGCTGCGCCATGAGCTTCTCGGCGGCGGTCCAGTAGTACCAGCGGAAGGTGAGGCTCTTTCCTGGAAGGCGATCGAACGCCAGACCGTAGCTCAGGACGCCGGCGGCACCGAGCACCAGCAGAAGGGTGGTGGTGATGATGATCGGACGGCGCAGGCGATCCAGATGACCGCGCATGAAGGCCCCCAGCAAAACCGCCAGCGAGCAGAGTGCTCCCATGGCCATGCCGCCGCTGCTGTGGGTGAAGAGCAGCACGAAGACGGAGGCCAGCAGCAGGAGGGTGGCACCGACGAGGTACAGGGTGCGAGGGGCGATCTCGCCGCGCGTCGGAGGTGCCGAGCTGCGGCGGGTCAGCAGCGTTGCCAGCAGGCCGGTAAAGAGCGTGATGAGGCCCACCAGCCCGGCCGCGGTGACGTTGGAGAGGCTGAGGAAGCCGGTGATCTCGGCGGCGCGGATGCGGTTTTCATAGGCGATCGCGCCGGCAGATCCGGGGGTGATGCCCTGCTGGCGAAGGAGGTTGTCACGGTCCTTCAGGAACGTGATCAGGGTCTCGGGGTTGTCGATGAAGTATTGCAGCAGGCCCTTGGCGACCCAGGCGGCGAGGATGGCGGCGACGAGGGCGACCAGCAGCCGCTTGCCGCGGACGCCCGCGAGGGCCGGGTGGCAGAGCAGGCCGACGGTCCACCCGGCGGCCAGTGCGGTGATCAGATCCGAAAGGCCCACGAGGGCAGAAAAGCGGTTGGCCGCGGCGAAGGCGGAGCAGAGCCCCAGCGCGGCGATCGCGGCAATGAGCACCCAGCGCAGCGAGCGCGAAAGCGAGAGCGTGCCGGCGGCGGCGCCGAGAGCGGCAGCGGCGGCGGCGATCAGCAGCGTGAGCGTGGCGAAGCCGACCGTCACCGCCGGGCCGACCACCGGCAGGTCGACGAAGCGCGCCGGGTCGGCCCGTGCGAGCAGGTGCATCTGCTTCTGGGCCAGCGTCTCCCGCAGGACTTCGGTCAGCGAGAGGCGGACCGCCAGCACCAGCGCCAGGAGCAGGAGCAGCGCAAGGCCCCAGCGGGCGAGGCGCGGGTTGGGGGTCATGGCGAGTTCCGGCTCGGTCATCTGGTGTGTTCTCCCACGCGCTCGAGGATGGCGATCACGGTCAGCATCCCGATCAGTTGCAGGGCGATGAGGCCCGCCGTGGTGGCGTCGGAGTGGAGCGCCAGCAGCGGGGCGGCGATGCCGGTGGAGAGGGTGATGCCGTAGATGATCAGGAGGGTGGCGCGGGTCGAAAAGCCGTGACGCGTCAGGCGGTGGGAAAAGTGGTTGGTGTCGCCAGTCATGGGGCTGCGGCCTTTGAGCATGCGGAGGATGCAGACGATCAGCAGGTCGTACAGGGGAACGGCGGTCACAAACAGCGGCATGAGCACGGCGTAGGGCTGGCGACCGGGCTCGTAGTAGGTGGTGCGGATGGTGAGCGCGGCGAGGATGAAGCCCAGGACCATCGAGCCGCCGTCGCCCATGAAGATGGTGGCGGGGGGGAAGTTGAAGCAGAGGAAACCCAGAACGCTGCCCATGAAGGTCAGGAGGAGCGCGGCGATGAACCACTGGCCGTTGATGGCGGCGGCGATGAGGAACATGGCGGCGCAGATGAAGGCGACGCCGGCGGAGAGGCCATCCATGTTGTCGAGGAAATTGAACGCGTTGGTGAGGGCGAGGATCCAGAGGATGGAGAGGAGTGTGGAGGGGAAAAAGCCCGCGGAGGTGAGGATGCGGAAGGAGCCGGGGCCGAAGAGTTCGCCGAGCAGGACGAGGGCGGCGGCGATGGCAAGTTGCGCGATCAGCTTGGGCCACGGGGCGAGAGGTTTGCGGTCGTCGACGAGTCCCAGGAGGTGCATGTCGAAGGTGGCGGCGAGGAAGAGGAGCAGGAGCGGGGCGTGGGCGCGCATGCCGGGGAGATGGAGGAGGATATCCACGGGCACATGGGTTCCGAGAATGATAAGGTAGGTGTCGTGGAGGTGGGCGTTGCCGGATTCGGCGTAGCGATGGGGCTCGCCGTGAGCGGCAAGAGAGCTCAGGATGAAGACTCCAGCGGTGGCGAAGAGGAGGGGCAGGGCGAAACCCCAGAAGATGCCGATGCCTCCGTTGCGCGGCGTGGGGGTGGTGTGGACCTTGCGGTGGCCGGGGGCGTCGATGAGGCCCAGGCGTGTGGCGATGCGACGGGCCAGCGCGGTGCCGGCGAGGCTGAGGAGGAAAGCGAGGACGAAGAGGATGGCGGCGGCGAGGAGCATGCTGCGTGTGGACCTCCGTGGGGTTATTTGCCGGCGGTGATGCGCTGCAACTGGTCCAGGTACGCCGTGCGGGCTCGCATAAAAAACGCCCCCGCCTGCGGCGTCTGGTAGTCGGCATAAGTCCACGGCCACGGGGTCCAGGTGTTCTGGTGCCAGTGGAGGGTGACCTCGGCGTAGATGCCTTCGCGCATGTAGACGCGGTGGGAGTGGTCTTTGGTGGTGGCGAGGATGATCTTGTAGCGGTGGATGTAGCCGGGGTCGATGTTGATGGGGCGGGCGATGCCGGGGGTTTTGAACTGCCGCGCAAGCAGGGTTTCGGCCATGTTGGTTTCGAGCTTGCACTTGGGGAGGTGTTCGGGGGAGAAGAGAGGTTCGAAGCGGACCCACTGGCGGAGGAGATTTTTGCCCATCTGTTCGTCGTAGTAGGGGGTGAAGGAGAAGGGGAGGATGTCGGAGACGTCGTCGATGCGGCCATACCATTGGGCGAGCTCGGCGCGGGCGGCGGCGAGCTGGTCTTCGGTGCCGGCGAGGAGGCCGGCGAAGCGGCAGACGGGGAGCGGGGACGTGGGGACGGCCATGGGACCTCCTGTAAGAGAGGCGTATGGTAGGGGAAGAGGTCAGAAGTCAGAAGTCAGAAGTTTGGGAGCAGACATCTTTTCAAAGTTCGAAGAGGGAGAGTTGGGGCGGGGGCCTGGCGGGGGCGGCGGAGATTCCTCGGGAGCGGAGGTGGCGGGTGAATTCCCTGATGAAGCCGTGGGTGAGGAGGAAGTGTTTGCTGCCGCGGTCGCGCATGGCGTCGACGAAGGCGTTGAGTTCATCGAAGTCGGCGTGGTCGGAGAGGGGCAGGGCGTGGTGCGCCTGGTAGCGGTATTTGGCGGAGGTGTCGAGGGCCCAGCCGGTGATGACGAAGAGGGCGGCGTTTTTGATGTTGGTGATCATGCGGGAATTGCGGATGTGGGGCGGGGCGATGAGGACGGTGCCTTCGATCTGGCCGGCTTCGTACTTTCGGGCGTCGGCGACGTGGACGTTGTGCTGGTGGTAGATCTGGGTGAT
>CALCHA010000050.1 GCA_937901265.1 uncultured Phycisphaerales bacterium | reverse complement strand
GAGGGCATCTTGTTGGCCAAGATCGCTGACGCGCGCCAGGACTTTGGCATGACCGGCCGAGAGGATGCCGGGGGAAACAAGGTCCTGGCCGCCGGGATTCAACTCCAGTAGGCGAAGGAAGTTAGAGATCGTCGCCCGGTCTTCGCCAAGCCGTTCAGCGGCCTGGGCGTGGGTGAGGAGGAAGGTGTCAATGAAGCGGCGGTAGGCCTTGGCGCGTTCGATGGCGTTGAGGTCTTGGCGCTGGATATTCTCGACGAGGGCCCACTCGGCCTGGCGTTCATCGGTGGAGTCCTGGCGGATGATGGCGGGGAGGGCTTCAATCCCCGCCAATTTCGCAGCTTCGGTGCGGCGATGCCCCGCGACGAGTTGGTAGCGGCCATTCTCAGCTTGTCGTAGGAGAATCGGTTGAAGGAGGCCCGATGCTTTGATGGACGCGGCCAATTCCCTTAGGGCCACTGGATCCATGGCTGAGCGGGGTTGGTGGGGGTTGGGGTCGATGAGGTCCACGCGGACCAGTGCCCATTGGCCTTCGGGGGAGGGAGGGGCGGGGTCGGTGCCGTGGATGGCGGCGGGGGGGTGCTGGACGGCGACGGGCTGGCTGAGGAGCGATTTCAGTCCCCGGCCCAGCCGCGGCCGATCTTTGGTAGCCATTGTGATTCCTCGGATATGTTCCACGTGGAACCTTGTACAACCGCCCCGCCGGTCGCGTCAAGTACTTGTGTGTCACGAGAGATCTCTGCCCACGCCCGCCCATGTTCCACGTGGAACATTCTCTCCCCCCGCACCACCGCACGTCTCCGCTATCCCGTCAGCCACACCCGCGCCAGACGCCCCCGCGACACCCACCCCGCCGACTGATACAAATGCAACGCTGGCTCATTGGCCTCATCCACCTGCAACGTCGGGGCTTTACCCATCTTCCGAATGCGACACGCCAGATCCCGGACCATTCCCGAACCATACCCCCGCTGCCGATGGGCTGGGAACGTATACACCCCCCCAATTTCCACCAGCGACCGTAGATCCAAGTCCAGCTTCGCCACTGCCACCACTTCGCCAGCATGTTCGTAGACAAAGACACGCCCGGTGGCCACCCAGGCGTCCATGTCGGCATCGAAAACGATTCCCCGCTCCTCCTTATACGCACGCCGCCAGCGATTCAGGATCGGAAGATCCTCATCCCGGGCCACACGCACCCCCGGGGCCAGTGCCGTCGGCACCGCCTCGGGCAACTGCATCACCACATTCACCACCCGCCGGGCGGGAGCCTTGCGGTGAACCGCTGGCAGGAGCTCTGGGGCCATCCAATCAATCCCCTCCGCCGACCCCGTGAGAAAATCGATGGCAACCCGCGCCTGCGGTGGGGGGGATGCACCCCGCCCCAGGACATCCGCCACCGCCCCGCCGCCGCCAACGGTGAGATCCAGAAGAGGAATGTGCTCCCAAACACCCTGTACCGGCGTATCCACCCCCATTTCACCCGCAAACAGAGGCGATTCCCCCCCACCCGCCCGCTTTCCGACGTCACCCCCTGCCTCCATGCCGCGATGCAGGATATAGGATGCGAACGCCAAAGCCGTCACCCGGTCCAACGCCAGCACATCCGCCCGGTGCGCCTTGGGCACATACAACATCGCCCCGGTCAGCCGCTCGTCGGTAACACGAGACATCTTGATATCTGTATCAGTAATATCACCGCCAGCGATGACCAGATGCAGGTCCGGCCGCTGCAGCGGCGGCGTCGACGACAGCCGCTCCCAGAAATGAGCGATCAAATCCATCACCCCCTGCCCCCGCGCATGCAGAAACCCCGCGGCAATCCCCGGCTTCTCCGCCGGGAGCCGCACCAGCCGCAAGGCCGACGCCCTTGTCTTCGCTTCGCTCACTTTCCGGCTGGACTCCTGCTACCACGCCTCATCGTTCCCCCGCAGGGCCTATTGTAGCATCACACCTCCCCGATCCAACCCGTCGGCCCACCGCCAGAGTGCCTACGATGTCCCATGAACAGCCCCCGCAATTCCCTGCCCCGCTGGCGCGGCTTCAACCTCCTTGATATGTATGGCTACGAGGCTGGCCGCGAACGCATCGGCCCCGGTGATCTCACCGGCCCCGGGGGCTACGGTGGGGGGGAGGGCGACTTTCGTGAATCGGATTTTCAACTCATCGCCGAGCTCGGCTTCGACTTCGTGCGCCTGCCGCTCGATTACCGCTTCTGGACCGCCCCCGATCACAGCTTCCGCGACCTGCCGCTCGCCCGGCTGGACCGGGCCCTGCAACTGGCCGAGAAGCACGGCCTGCACCTCTCCCTTTCGCTGCATCGCGCCCCCGGCTACTGCGTCAACCCGCCCGCCGAGGCGCACGCACTGTTCACCCATCCCGAAACCCAGCACCGCTTCCTGCAGCAGTGGGAACTCTTCGCCATCCGTTATCGCGGCATCCCGGCGGAGCGGCTGAGTTTCGATCTGCTCAACGAACCCCCGGCCCTGGGCATCGTGGGCTTTTTCTCGCCGAACCGGGCTTCCCGCGGCAGCCACGAGGCTCTGATGCGCCGGGCCGTCGCCCTGATCGCAGGCATCGACCCCGACCGGCGCATC
>CALCHA010000049.1 GCA_937901265.1 uncultured Phycisphaerales bacterium | reverse complement strand
GAGATGGTGCACATGGCCACCCTCGTGCACGACGACATCCTCGACGGGGCTGAAATTCGCCGCCGCGGTGCCACCATCAACCATCTCCACGGCAACGAAGCGGCCGTGCTGCTCGGCGACTACCTTATTTCGCACGCCTACCACCTCTGCAGCAGCCTCGATTCCCAGGCCGCCAGCCGCCTCATCGGCCACACCACCAACACCCTCTGCGAAGGCGAACTGACCCAGAATTTCCATCGCAAGAACTGGAACCTCGACGAGGCCACCTACCGCCTCATCATTTATCGCAAGACCGCCGCCCTCACCGAGGCCTGCTGCCGCCTCGGGGCCATGTTCAGCACCGAGCGCACCGCGTGGGTCGAGGCCCTCGCCACCTTCGGGCGGCAGATCGGGCTGGCGTTCCAGATCGTCGACGATCTTCTGGACATCTGCGGGCAGCAGCAGACCGTGGGCAAATCGCTCGGCACCGACATCGAAAAGGGCAAGCTCACCCTCCCCCTCATCCACTTCCTCCGCCACGCCGCCCCGCAACACCGCGACCTGCTGATCTCGCTGCTGGAGAGCCGCGACCTCGACCGGGTCGAGCGGGTTCGCCAGCTGATCGCCCCCAGCGATTCGATCACCGCCGCCCGCCGCGAGGCGCAGCGCCTGGTCGATGAGGCCATCGCCGCTCTGGCGATCCTGCCCCCCAGCGACGCCAAAGACGCCCTCACCGAAGCCGCCCACTACGTGACCGCGCGCGACAAATAACGCGACATGCAGATCAAGGCCCGCGTGCCTCAACCCGCCGGTGTCCCGCCCGTACCGCGGGCGTCTCGCCCGCTTCGGCCGCAGGCCGCCGCCCCGCTCACGGCGGCGTGTGCACATGTCCCTGCAAATGCGTCATGCAATAGCACTTTCCCCCGCACTCCGCGCAATAGCGGAACTCCGCCTGCGGGGCCGAGACTTCCGTCGCGCCGCACACCACGCATTTGTGCAGGAATGGCCGCGCGTCGGGCGCCCGCTGCGCCACCCGTTTGAATTGCCGCCGCATCGACCACTGCCCATAGCGCACCTGCTGGTAGAGATCATGCCAGAAGAAGAGGAAGAAATTGGCCACCCCCGCGACCGCCGCGGCCTTGGTGGTCCAGTCGCCCATGAGCACCGAGTACCCGATGCCCAGCCACGCCAGCAGCGCCAGCCACTTGATGCGCACCCGCAGGATGAAAAAGAGATAGATCTGAAAATCGGGATAGAGAAACGCGAACGCCACGAACACTGACAGGCTCACAAACGTGTTGCTGGCCGGCTCATTGCGTACGCCCAATGCCCAGGGAATGAACGCCGACCCGGCGCTCATCAGCAGCGCGATCCACAGGTACACGTTGTAGCGCACCGTGCCCCAGTTCCGCTCCAGCGCCGTACCCATCAGCCAGAAAAAATAGAACTCAAAGATCGCCCACAGCGGGCTCGTCGAGATCGGCAGAAACACGAAGGTGATCACCCGCCACCACTCCCCCTGTGCGACCTTCTGCGGATCCAGCAGCAGCTTCGCGCCAAAGGTCGGATCCGACCACATCAGCAGCATGCACAAGGCCTGCAGGCCGATCAGCACCACCGTCACATTCGGTATCGCCACATAGGACGCCGCCTTCTCAACTGCCCGCGGCAACCGCATACAACCCTCTTCTCACTTCTCACTTCTGACTTCTCACTTGGCTCACCCTTACAGCCGCCGCAGGTGAAACCCTCCATCCACATTGATCACTTCCCCCGTCGAAAAGGGCAGCAACCCCATCCCCACGGCCACCACCGCCTTGGCGATATCCTCGGGCTTGCCCCAGCGCGCAATGGGCGTCAGCCCCTCCGAGATCATCTTGTCATACTTCGCCTTCACCGGCCCGGTCATGTCCGTCTCGATGACCCCCGGCCGAATCTCATAGACATTGATCCCATACTCCGCCAGCCGCGCGGCGTAGAGCTTGGTCATCATCGCCAGCCCCGCCTTGGCGACGCAGTAATCCCCGCGGTTCACCGACGCCGTGTAGGCCGAGATCGAGGAAATGGTGATGATCGCCGGATGCAGGTCCGCCGGCCGCTTGCTTTTGGGCTTGTTGACTTCGCGCACCATTTCCTTCGCCACGCGCTGCGTCAGAAAGTAGGGCCCCTTCAGATTGATGGCGATCAGCCGATCGAAGCTCTCCTCTCCCGCCTCCAGCAGGTCGGCCCGCACGCTGGGGGCGACGCCGGCGTTGTTGACCAGCAGATCGACGCGCCCGAAATGGCCGATGGTCTCATCCACCAGCCGGTCCCGATCCGCGGCGATTCCGATGTCGCATTGCACCGCCAGCCCCTTGCCCCCCGCCTTCTCGATCCCCTCGACGACTTCCGCCGCCGCCTTGGAATTGGACGCATAATTCACCACCACCCGCCACCCGAGCGCTCCGAGTGCCTCTGCAATGCCGCGGCCAATCCCCCGGCTGCCGCCCGTCACAATCGCCACGCGATCCGCCATGTACGTCCCTCTCGATGTTCAACCACTGCCCCGCCATTGTACGTCCCCCCGCCCATCCCGCCATCGCTTTCCGGGCAACCCAATGACCAATTACTAGTTACCAATTACCCGTTTCCGTCACGCCGCCGCCTTCCTACAATCCCCCAACAACGCTACAGGAGCCCCCCCATGTCCGAACGACCCACCCCGCCTCCGCACAACCTCACCCACCTCAATTACCACAAAATCCCCCCGCACAAAGTCGACGTCCCCGGGGGCATCATCGACGCCCACAACCACACCGCCGCCCCGGAGCTCACCCGCCTTTTTGTTGATGTCGCCGCCGACTACGGCGTCACCCAGTTCTACACCATGTGCCAGCTCGAACACGTCGCCGGGCTCAAGGCTGAGTTCCCGGGCCAGTTCCACTTCGTCGCCGTTCCCGCCTGGAAACTCCAGATGACCTTCGACGACGCCTTCGTCGAGGACTGGATCCGCCGCCTCGACGGCTTCGCTTCGCAGGGCTCCAAGCTCATCAAGTTCCACGCCGCCCCGGGCACCTGCCGGCGGTGGGGCATCACCCTCGATGACCCGCGCATCCAGCGCGTCGCCAAGTACGCTTACGACCTCGGCTACCACTTCATGACCCACGTCGGCGACCCCAAGGCCTGGTTCTTCGGCAAGGGCACCTACAGCGACGGCACCTACGGCAAGTTCGAAGACCAGTTCGCACAGCTCGAACGCATGCTCGAGAAATATCCCGACCGCATTCACCTGGGCGCCCACTTCGGCGGCTCGCTCGAAGCCATCGACGCCCTCGCCAGACGCCTCGACAAATATCCGAACTACATCGTCGACTCCTCCGCCACCAAGTGGATCGCCCGCGCCGTCGCCGAACAATCCACCGACGCCCTCCGCGATTTCCTCATCGCCTACCAGGACCGCATCCTCTTCGGCTCCGACCTCGTCGTCGGCGAAAAATACGACTACGCCCACTACGCCTCCCGCTACTGGGTCCATCAGCACATTTGGGAAGGCGAAGGCCGCATCAAATCCCCCATCGCCGACCCCGACGCTGGCCAGGGCTTCAATCCCAAAACCGGCGAATTCGACCCCGCCAAAGCGACGGG
>CALCHA010000048.1 GCA_937901265.1 uncultured Phycisphaerales bacterium | reverse complement strand
TCCCCCGCATCCACCCGAAATGCCGTGTTCCCCCCATACAGCGGCCGATTGAAAAATTCCGCCCCATTCTCAATGACAAAATCGCCCCCGTCCGGCCGATAGCGCAGCGGCCGATCCACATTCGTCTGCAGGTTCGGCGTAATTTTCCCAGCGCCAAGCGCCTGCCCCCGCGCCGCCGCCGCCCCACCCGCCATCGCCGCCACCAGCCCGCCCGCCACGATCCACCGTTTCATGCTGAACCTTTCCAAGGAGCCATGTCTACAGCTTAACGCCCACCCCGCCCGGATATGGCATCGCCTGTCGTCGTGCCCTGACAAAAATCCCCTCGCTCCGTTCAAATCGCCGCGCCCCCTTTTGGTATCATCCCACCACACCGACACACCGGAGCACCAGATGATCATCGCAGGAATTGACGAGGCTGGGTATGGACCGCTTCTCGGGCCAATGGTGGTCTCCGCCACCGCCTTCGACCTGCCCGACGCCGCCTTTGATGCGGCGCTCGACGGCCAGGTCCCCTGCCTCTGGAAGCTGCTCCAGGCCGCCGTCGCCAGAAAGGCCCCCATCAAAAAGGGCCGCGTCCTCGTCGCCGATTCCAAGATCGTCCACGCTCAGCGCGATGGCCTCAAACTGCTTGAACGCGGCGTGCTCGCCTTTGCCCGGGCCGCCGGTCTTTGCGGAGAGGACCTCACGGATCGCGCGCTCGTCGAACTCCTCGGCGGCCCCGAGCATGGCCTCAACCATCACCCCTGGTACGGCGCCGCCGTCGCCGTCCCCTCGTTGGCCGATCCCGGCGATCTCTCCATTGCCGCCAACATGGTCGGCACCGCCCTGGCCTCATCCGGGGTCACCGTTGCCTGCCTCCGCACTCGCGTCGTCAGCGAAAGCCTCTTCAACCAGATGGTCTCCGCCACCCAGAACAAAGCCACTGCTGCCGTCGCCGTCACCCTCAGCCATCTGCTGCACCTGCACACCCACTTCGGCGACCGCGGCCTCGTCGTCGGCATCGACAAACAGGGCGGCCGCGACTTCTACCGCGACCTCCTCCTCCGCTGGTTCCCCGACGCCCAGCTCAAAGTCCTCAACGAATCCGCCAAATCCAGCGGCTACATCCTCCGTGAAGGCCCCCGACACACCCTCGTCTACTTTCGTGAAAAAGGCGACCGCGGCTGGTTCGCCACCGCCCTCGCCAGCATGATCTGCAAATACCTCCGCGAACTCTGCATGCACGCCTTCAACGCCTGGTGGTGCGGCCGCGTCGAAGGGCTCCGACCCACCGCCGGATACTACGGCGATGGCACCCGCTGGTTGATGGAAGTCGAACCCCACCTGATACGCCTCGGCATCGAGCGTGCCGGCTTCGTCCGCTGTCGGTAGGGGCGCGGAGACAAGGCGACCAAGAGACGCGGATACCGGGGCAAGGCTATGATGGAATGGACACTAAGAGGTGAGTTATGTCAACGCTGAACAGCGTACGGATGACGTCGGAACAGTTCATCATGATGGGTGACGATCCGCCGGGAATCAAGCTGGAATTGGCCCACGGGGAGATCGTTAAGAGTCCGAGTCCAAGTCCGAAGCACTCATGGACGCTGGTCAAGCTCATCGCCATCCTTGAGCCCCACATCGAGCAACACAATCTGGGAGAACTGCTCAGCGACCTGGACACTGTCTTCGATCCCTTCAACACCCGTCGCCCTGACCTTGGCTTTGTTTCCCGCCGCCGCGGCAAACTGGTCGGAGAAAAGGCGGTCATGGGTGCCCCGGACCTCTGCATCGAAATCGTCTCGCCAGGAAGCGAACGCATGGATCGCCGCGACAAATTCACGCTTTTCGAAAAACATGGCGTGAAGCATTACTGGATCATGGATCCCCAGGAGCGCACCGCGGAAGCGTTCGAACTCCGGCGGGGACAGTACGAATTGGTCACCAGCGGCCGTGACCAGCAGACCGTCAATTTCCCTCCCTTCATCAAACTCTCGATCCCCCTGGGCAAGCTCTGGCGGCCGGAGCGCGCGCGTTAAGGGCTGGAACGGTCGGGCAACTCAGGCAGTTCCCTTCGGGCCGTTTTTGCGCGTCCTCCCCCATGCCGGCGAATCTTGCGCGAAAATTGTGAACAAATTTGCGCCGTCGTACGAGAAATAGATTGCGTGCGCGCGGTGCGGCGGTACACTCGGCTGTCCGATGGAGTTCGGAGCCCGGGGCTGAGCCGCGGGCGGGGAGGGAGCCGAGGCAGGATGCCTCGGTACTTAGACGGATGGAGTCGTCATGGCTGTCGCTGGTGTTACTCGGGTGGGTTCTATGGGGACGGGGGGCGGCATCCTGCACAGCCGCGCATACATCGCCATCCACAAACATCGCGGCCTGATCGTACCCGCCGCCTTCATCGCCATGATCATGGTGTTGCTCGTCCCCCTCCCCACCACCGTCCTCGACCTTCTCCTGGTCATGAATCTTTCCATCGCCGCCATCGTCCTCGTCAGCGTCATGTTCGTGACCTCCCCCCTCGACCTCTCGATCTTCCCTTCCCTCCTCCTGGGCACCACCCTCCTCCGCCTCGTGCTCAACGTCGCCTCCACCCGCCTCATCCTCACCGCAGGCGACCGCGCCACCTCCGCCGAATCCGCTGGCTTTGCCGCCGGTACCGTCATCCACGCCTTCTCCACCTTCGTCACCGGCGGCGGCAGCGGGGCGCAGCAGCAGATGGTCGTCGGCATCATCATCTTCATCATCCTCATCGTCATCCAGTTCGTCGTCATCACCAAAGGTGCCACCCGCATCTCTGAAGTCGCCGCCCGCTTCACCCTCGACGCCATGCCTGGCAAGCAGATGGCCATCGACGCCGACCTCAACGCCGGCATCATTAAAGAGGATGAGGCCAAACGCCGCCGCCAGGAAATCTCCCGCGAAGCCGAGTTCTACGGGGCCATGGATGGTGCCGGCAAGTTCGTCCGCGGTGACGCCGTCGCCGGCATCATCATCGTCTTCATCAACATCATCGGCGGCATGGCCATCGGCATGCTCCAGTACCACTGGGACATCCTCGGCTGCATGAAAACCTTCACCAACCTCACCATCGGCGACGGCATCGTCTCCCAGGTGCCCGCCCTTATCATCTCCCTCGCCTCCGGCCTCCTCGTCACCCGCTCCGCCTCCAAGGAAAATCTTGGCGAGGAATTCATCAACCAGCTCACCGGCCGAACCAGCAGCCTCATCGTCGTCGCCGGTTTCCTCATCCTCATGAGCTTCACCGGCATGCCCATGATCCCTCTCTGGGTCCTCGCCACCTGCCTCGGCGGCATCGCCTGGATCATGACCCGCAACCAGAAAGCCGCCGCCGCCGCTGCCGTCAGCACCGAAAAGGCCGCCGCCACCGCCGCCAAAAAACCCGACAAAATCGAAAGCCTCCTCGCCGTCGACCCCATGGAACTCGAAGTCGGCTATGGCCTCGTTCAACTCGTCGACACCACCAAGGGCGGCGACCTCCTCGAACGCATCTCTCTCATCCGCCGACAGATCGCCATCGAATTCGGCGTCGTCGTCCCCCCCATCCGCATCCGCGACAACATGCAGCTCGACGCCAACGGCTACCAGATCAAACTCCGCGGCAACCCCCTCGCCACCGGCCTGGTCTACCCCGGACAGTTCCTCGCCATGGATTCCGGAGCCGCCTCCGGAAGAATCAACGGCATCGAAACCAAAGAACCCGCCTTCGGCCTCCCCGCCTGGTGGATCCCCGACTCCCAGCGGGCCCATGCTGAAATGATGAATTACACCGTCGTTGAAGCCTCCGGCGTCCTCGCCACCCACATCACCGAAGTCGTCAAGTCCCACGCCGCTGAACTCGTCACCCGCGAGGAAGTCGCCGCTCTCCTCAAACAACTCAAGGAAAAGGCTCCCGCTCTTGTCGAGGAAGTCATCCCCGGGCAGGTCAAACCCGGCGAACTCCAGAAAGTTCTGCAAAATCTCCTCCGCGAACGCGTCCCCATCCGCGACCTCGAAACCATCCTCGAATCCCTCGGCGAATGGGCCCCCAAAACCAAAGACGTCGAAGTCCTCACCGAAGCCGTCCGCCACGGCCTCGCCCGCTCCATCTGCGGCCAGTACCGCGACGAAACCGGCACTATCCACTGCGTCACCCTTGACCCCGCCCTCGAAGACACCCTCAACGGCTACATCGAACGCAATGAACGCGGCAGCTTCCTCACCCTCCCCGCCCAGGTCGCCCGCCAGATGGCTGAAAACATCGCCGCGCACGTTGGAAAACTCATGCAGCTCGGACACACCGGCGTCGTCCTCTGTTCGCCGCAGGTCCGGGCGCATGTCCGCAAACTCATTGAGACCTCGCTCCCGGCCGTCGCCGTCCTTTCCTATAGCGAGATCGTCAAAGGCATCAACGTCAATTCCGTGGGCACTGTGGGAGTGAATGGATGAACGTCAAAACCTTTCATGGAGCATCGATCGCCGATGCCCTCGTCAAGGTCAAAGCTGAACTTGGATCCGCCGCGGTGATCCTGCACACCCGCAGCTTCAAACGCGGCGGCATCATGGGCGTCGGTGCCAAGACCATCGTCGAAATCACCGCCGGCGTGAACGTCAACGTCCCCACCCGCAAACGACCCGCCACCGCCACCGCCACCTCCGCCGTCGGCCGCGGCCGCGGTGCTGCGGACGAGGATTCCGATGGCGGCGTCGCCGTCGCCGAACGCCACCCCCTCAGCGTCGTCTACGCCAAAAATCGCCCCGAACGGCTCCCCGCCGAACGCCTCGATCGCAGCGAACGCCCCGACCGTGCCGAACGCTCCTCCTCCCTCGCCCCCGGCGTCAACCCCGAAACCCGCCAGATGGCTGCCTCCCTCGCCAACCAGCCCGCCTTCGAACTCCGCAACGAACTCGCCTCCCTCCGCACCATGGTCGAAAGCCTCCTCCAACGCTCCGCCAATACCACCGGCGGCCGCGCCGACCTCCCCGCCCACCTCGGCCTCCTCTACCGCCAGCTCATCGAGCAGCAGGTCAGCGATGAAATCGCCCTCCGACTCGTCGACGATGTCCGCGCGGAACTCGGTGCCGATCAACTCGCCAACTCCACCCTCGTCCGCGACCGCCTCATGGCCAAGCTCGAAACCATGCTCCCGGCAAACCTCGGAAACGCCGTCGCTCGCCCCGCCACCGGCGCCGGCTGCCGCTCCATCTGCCTCATTGGCCCCACCGGCGTCGGCAAAACTACCACCATCGCCAAGCTCGCCGCCGCCTTCAAGCTCCGCCAGCGCCAAAAGGTCGGCCTCATCACCATCGACACCTACCGCATCGCCGCCGTCGACCAGCTCCGCACCTACGCCAACATCATCGGCGTCCCGCTCAAGGTCGTCCTCACCCCCGCCGAGCTCGTCGCCGCCATGAAAGAAATGGCCGACTGCGACACCATCCTCATCGACACCGCCGGCCGCTCCCCCGCCGACCAGCTCAAGCTCAACGAGCTCGCCCAGTTCATCGCCGCCGCCA
>CALCHA010000047.1 GCA_937901265.1 uncultured Phycisphaerales bacterium | reverse complement strand
CCGCATACGATAGCCCTTCCCCCAACAGAGGAACTTCATGGCGCTGCTGCTCTCTTGTCAAAACCTTTCCAAGTCTTATGGTGCGCGCGAGCTTTTCCGTGGGATTACCATGGGGTTGTATGAGGGCGAGCGCGCGGGGATGTTCGGGCCCAACGGGGCGGGGAAATCGACATTTCTGAAGATTCTTGCGGGGCGAGAACATCCTGACGAGGGGACGCTGGAAGCGCGGCGCAACATCCGGGTGGCCTATTTGCCGCAGGAGGACAAGTTTACGGGGGCGACGGCAGAGGAGGAGTTGCTGCTGGCGTTGAAGGATGCGCATCTGGATGAGCATGAGAAGTACACGCAGGTGGCGATCACGCTGACGAAGATCGGGTTTGACCCGCCGCACGGGCCGCCGCCGGAGGCGTTGCTGACGTCGCTATCGGGGGGGTGGCGGAAGCGTGCAGCGATTGCGCGGGAGCTGGTGGCCAGCCCGGATCTGCTGCTGCTCGATGAGCCGACGAACCATCTGGATCTGGAAGGGATTCTGTGGCTGGAAAACCTGCTTAAATCCGCGAAATTCGCGTTCCTGGTGGTGACGCACGATCGTTATTTTCTGGAGAATGTCACGGCTCGCGTGATTGAAATCAATCCGCTGTTCAACGGGGGGAATCTCTCCGTGCCGGGGAACTACGCGGACTTTCTCGAGCGCCGCGCGGTGGTGCTGGAAGCGCAGGCCAAGGAGGAGCAGGCGCTTTCCGAAATGGTCAAGGATGAGATCGCATGGCTGCGCCGCGGTCCGAAGGCACGTCGGACGAAGCGAAAATCGCGTATCAAGGACGCGCACATCATGATCGACACGCTGGCGGAGACGCGGCAGCGTTCGGCGAACGACCAGGCGGTCGATATCGAATTCTCGGCCACGGAGCGCAAGACGCGCAAGCTGATCGCGGCGCACAACCTTGTGAAATCGCTTGGCGAACCGGCCCGCCTGCTGATCGACAAGCTTTCGCTCACCCTCGAGCCGGGCATGAAGCTTGGCGTGCTGGGGCCGAACGGCTCAGGCAAATCGACATTTCTGAAGCTGCTGACGGGGGACCTGCCGCCCGACATGGGCACACTGAAACGGGCCGCGGACCTGCGGGTGGTCTTTTTTGATCAGCAGCGCAAGCAGCTGGATCGCAAGCAATTGTTGAAGCACGCGCTGGCACCGGATTCGGATTCGGTGCTGTACAACGGGCAACTGGTGCACGTGTCCTCTTATGCGAAGCGCTTTCTGTTTCGATTCGAGCAGCTCGATCGACCGGTGGGCGAGCTTTCGGGCGGGGAGCAGGCGCGGGTGCTGATCGCCCGGCTGATGCTGACGCCGGCGGACGTGCTGATTCTGGATGAGCCGACGAATGACCTGGACATTCCCTCGCTGGAGGTGCTGGAGGCTTCGCTGGAGGAGTTTCCCGGGGCGCTGGTGCTGGTGACGCACGACCGGTTCATGCTGGACCGGTTGTCCACGGACATTCTTGGTCTGGATGGCTTTGGTCACCACGCGCTGCTGACGGATTACGACCAGTATGACGCGTGGCAGCGGGCGCAGGATGATGCGCGGGAGCGGGTGCGGCGTGAGGAGGAGGCGGCGAAGCGGCCGGCGGTGGTGGCACCGGCGGCGGTGAAGAAGGCGAATCCGAAGAAGCTCACGCTGAAAGAGCAGAAAGAGTGGGAGACCATCGAGGGGGAAATTCACGCGGCGGAAGGACGGGTGGAGACGTTGCAGCGGGCGACGGAAGATCCAGCGACGATGGCGGATCGGGTGAAGCTGATGGCGGCGTGCGAGGTTTTGGCGCAGGCGCAGGCGCGGGTGCATGCGTTGTACGAGCGGTGGCAGGCACTGGAAACCAAGCTCAACGCCTGAGGGGCCGCGTATGTTGAACGTTTCGACCCCCGCCCTCGATCAGTCCGCGCAGCAGGCGCTGGCGTTGTTTCAGGCCGGGCGGGCGCGCGAGGCGGGGGATCTGTTTCTGCAGATTTTGCAGGCATGCCCCACGCATCTGAGGGCGCTGCGAGGCTTCGCGAATTGCGCGGCGGCGATCGGCAATCACACGCTGGCGGCGGAGGTCGCGCAGGCGGCGCTGGCCATCGAACCGCAGGATGTCGGGACGATGCTGGTGCTCGGGCATGCGCTGATTCTCATGGCCAACGCCACGGAGGCGATTGCGGTGCATGAGCGGGCGATCGCGGTCGCACCGCGCAGTGCCGCGGCGCAGATGGGGCTGGGTCTGGCGCAGCTGCTGGCAGCGCAGGCACCCGAAGCGCAGGCGGCGTTTCTGCGGGCGCGCGACCTTTTGCCGGGGGATCCCTTCATCGCGGCGTCGCATCTCTACGGGCTGCATTACCTCGCCGACAAGACGCCGCGGGAAATTTTTGAGGCGCACCGGGCGTGGGGGGCGGCGATCGCCCCGCCGGTGCAGCATCACGCGAACGAGCGCGATGCGGAGCGGCGGTTGCGCGTGGGCTATGTGTCGGCAGATTTCCGCAATCACGCAGTGTCGCGGTTTATCGAGCCGCTGCTGGCGGCGCACGATCCCGCCCAGGTGGAGACCTTCTGCTACTTCAACCATCGGCACCATGACGCGGTGACGGCGCGGCTGCAGAAATTGGCCGGCCACTGGCGGGAGATCCTCGATCTCTCGGATGAGGCGGCGGCAGCGCTGATCCGGGAGGACCGCATCGATCTTCTGGTGGATTTGAATGGACACACCGCCAACGACCGCCTGCTGCTGTTTGCGAAAAAGCCGGCGCCGATTCAGCTGACGTACCTGGGGTATCCGGACACGACAGGTCTGCCGGCGATGGACTACCGCCTCACGGACGGGGTCGCCGACCCACCGGGGGCCGAGGTGTTGCATACGGAGGAGCTGGTGCGGCTGCCGGCACCCTTTGTGTGCTTTGGGTTGCCGGAAAACCTGCCGCCGGTCGGACCGCCGCCCGCGGTGGCGTCCGGATATATCACCTTTGGCTCGTTCAACACGCTGGTGAAGCTGACGCCGCCGCACATCGCCACGTGGGCGGCGCTGCTGCGCGGGGTGGCGGGTTCGCGGTTGCTGCTGAAATCGGCGGCATTGGGGGATGCGGGGGTGCAGCGGCGGATCCGTGAGCAATTCGCCGCCGGGGGCGTGGGGGGCGATCGTCTGGAATTCGTGGGCCACCTGCCGAACAACACGGAGCATCTGGCGATGTACCACCGGGTGGACATTGCGCTGGACACTTTTCCATACAACGGGACGACGACGACGTGCGAGGCGTTGGCGATGGGGGTGCCGGTGGTGACGCGGGCGGGCGGGATGCACGCATCGCGCGTGGGGGCGACGCTGCTGAGCGCGGTGGGGCGGGAGGCGTGGATCGCGCAGGATGAGGCGGGGTTTGTGGAGATTGCGA
>CALCHA010000046.1 GCA_937901265.1 uncultured Phycisphaerales bacterium | reverse complement strand
CGGGCCACGTCTCGGAAGGAAGAATTGAGGAGAGACGTTTAATGGGGTAGGTAGGTAGCAAGTGGGTGTTTGTGGATGCCCCGGCTGGCACGGCAACGTCCGAACCGGCCCCGGCCGAGGCAACGCTGAGGGCTGTATAAAGTTGTCAATGGAGACGGGAAAGGGGAAAGCAAGGGTTGTGCCAGTGCAAGGAAGAGTCGCTCGGCGGAGAATCTGCGTGTCGTTCGTCCTCGCGGGGCGGGGCGCACCGACAAGGTGTCTGGCGGGTCGCGACAAACTGCGACGAGCTGATGGGATAACCGGGGGATGCGTCAGAATCATGGGGCGGGGAATATTTCCAAGTCGCCAGCGTGCTTTGGCATGGCGTTTACTTAATAGACATTTCGTTGGCGAAGCTCACACGCTCCAAATCGGAGCGATTCGCCTCAGCGAGCTATTTCTACCTGGAGAATGATCATGCTTTACTATGCGTTGGTGTTTTTTATCATTGCGGTGATTGCGGGCGTTTTTGGATTCCTGGGCATCGCCGCGGCTGCCGCAGGTATTGCGAAGATCCTGTTCTTCATTTTCCTCGTGTTGTTCATCGTTTCCTTGATCATGTGCATGGCTGGCCGTCGGCGTCTGCCGTAAGCGCCCAGCGATCCCCGCTTCTCTGAAAAGGAAACGTTTCATCTACCTCCAGCATCGCGCGCGGCGGCCGTCGGACGAGAATTCTCACGACGCCCGCCGCCAGCGTTTTTGCAGCCCATCCGCGGGCGTGCGTGTGTGGACGAGAGGGGGAGCGTGGCATAGCATGAGGGCTTCAAGAAACAACCCGCGCCGGCAGAGGGATGTCTGGCGTTGGGCGGGAGACCTACGCGCATGGCAGGAAATGAGCGACACATTGGCGGGGGAAAAGGGGAAATTCAGGCGTTTTTGCAGCCGATCGCGGCCTCGCCGATCGTGGCCGAGATGCGGCGGCGGCTGGAGGAGCGGCGGCATGTGGCGGCTACAGGACAATGGGGGGCGTGCGCGCTGGCGCTGGCGGCGATCCTGCAGAAGCAGATGCGGCGGCCGGTGCTGGTGCTGACGGCGCACCTGGATGAGGCTGACGACGCCGTGGAACAATTGTCCTTCTTTCGCCGGGGCGGCGGGAGTCACGCGGCCGTCGCGGATGTGCGGCTGTATCCGGCGTTTGAAGTTCTGCCGGGCGAATCGAACATCTCCCACGAACTTGCGGCGCAGCGTCTGGAGCTGCTCGCGGACCTGGCGTCGGCAGATGCGGAGCGTTCACGGCCGGACTTCGTAGTGGCGCCGATCCAGGCGGTGATGCAGCCCTCCCCCGGGCGAGAGTTGCTCAGCGACCTGGTGAAGCGGGTGCGGGTGGAAGAGACGCTCGACCGCGATGCGCTCGTGGCGTGGCTGACCGATCACGGCTACACGCGGCTCGATGCGGTGGAAGATGCGGGGGATTTTGCGGTTCGCGGCGAGATCGTTGACGTCTGGCCGCCCGGCGTTGGCGAGCCGATCCGCGTCGATTTCTTCGGCGATCAGGTGGAATCGGTTCATCATTTTGATATTGAAACGCTGGGCACCACGACGCAGGTCAAAGAAGCCCGGCTGGTGGCGCTGGGGGATCGGTCGAACTGGCCGGTGGACAAGACGACGAGCCTGCTGAACTATCTGCCCAGCGACACCATCGTGTGGCTGGTGGAGCCGGCGGAGATTCAGGAACAGGCTAAAAGTTACATCGATCGGCTGGAGGATGCGCGGGGGATTTATCCGCCCAGCGCGGTGCTCAAGGGCGTGCAGGGCTTTGCCTGGGCGGAGATTCACCAGTTCGGGGCGGAGGATGAACAGACGCTGCGACTGCCCTGCAAGAGCGTGCAGCGGTTCGACACCAAGGCGGAGGAGGCGATCCGGGAGCTGGCGGAGCTGGCCGAGCGGGCGCGCGTGGTGGTGGTGTGCGATGGCAAGAGCGAGTGCACGCGACTGAGCGATTTGCTGGATGTGAAGCATCCGGGCGTGCGGGCAAAGGTGGAGATGCCGGTGGGGGTGCTGGGGTTGGGCTTTGAGTGGAATGAGGGGGATGGGGGGGCGACGGGGGAGAAGTCAGAAGAAAGAAGTGAGAAGTCAGAAATTGTTTCCCCCCCGCCGCCGCTGATCCTCATCGGGCATCACGAGATATTTCATCGCTACAACCAGCGGCGGAAGCTGCGCGGGGTGCAGGGGGCGCGGCCGATCGATTCATTTCTGGACCTGCAGACGGGGGATTACGTGGTGCATGTGCATCATGGGATTGCCAAGTTTGAGGGGATGAACTCGATTACGCGGGATGGGCGGCAAGCGGAATTCCTGACCTTGAGGTTCGCCGGTGAGGCGACGCTGCATGTGCCGGTGACGCAGATTCACCTGGTGCAGAAGTACGTCGGCGGGGCGCATGGGAGACCGCCGCTGGCGGTGCTGGGGGGAACGCGCGGGAACAAACAGAAGGAGGAGGTGGCGGAGGCGGTGGAGCTGATGGCGGCGGAACTGCTGGAGGTGCAGGCGGCGCGGGAGCACACGCCGGGCATCGCCTATCCCGGCGACACGGTGTGGCAGAAGGAATTTGAAAATGCGTTTCCCTACCCCCCTACCGAGGACCAGGTGCGGAGCGTCGAAGAGATCAAGGTCGACATGGGCAAGGGACGCCCGATGGATCGGCTGCTTTGCGGCGACGTGGGCTATGGCAAGACCGAAGTGGCGATGCGGGCGGCGTTCAAGGTCGCCGAATTCGGGAAGCAGGTGGCCGTGCTGGTGCCTACGACGGTGCTGGCGGAGCAGCATGAAGAGACGATGCGCGAGCGCCTGACCGGCTACCCCTTCATCATTGAAAGCGTCAGCCGCTTTAAAACACCGGGGCAGATCAAAAAGATCCTTGAGCGCACGCGGATGGGACAGGTGGACGTGCTGATCGGCACGCACCGGATCCTGTCCAAGGATGTGGTTTTCGCGGACCTTGGCCTGGTGATCATTGACGAGGAGCAGCGCTTCGGCGTGGAGCACAAAGAGCGGCTGAAGAAGCTGCGTCTGACGGTGGACATCCTGACGATGACCGCGACGCCGATCCCGCGAACGCTGCACATGTCGCTGCTGGGCATCCGCGACATCTCGAACCTGGCCACGCCGCCATCGGACCGACGTTCCGTCGTCACCGAGGTCATTGCGCATGACAAGATGCGCATCAAGCAGGCGTTGCAGCGGGAATTGGCGCGTAACGGGCAGATCTTTTTTGTGCACAACAAGGTGTACAACATCGAGAGTGTGGCGGATGAGATACGGCAGCTCGCCCCCGACGCGCGCATCGTCATCGGCCACGGGCAGATGAACGAGCATGAGCTGGAGGCGGTGATGCACAAGTTCATGCGACATGAGGCGGACATCCTGGTGAGCACCACCATCATCGAGAGCGGCATCGACATTCCCAACGCCAACACGATGTTCATCAACGAAGCGGAAAACTTCGGGCTCTCCGATCTGCACCAGCTGCGCGGGCGCGTCGGCCGTTACAAGCACCGGGCCTACTGCTACCTGATGCTCTCGCCGAACAAGGCGCTCAGCGAGCAGTCGGCCAAGCGGCTCAAGGCGATGGAGGAGTATTCGTCGTTGGGGGCGGGCTTCAAGATCGCGCTGCGGGACCTGGAGATTCGCGGAGCGGGCAACATTCTTGGCGCGGAGCAGAGCGGGCATATTTCTGCCGTGGGCTATGAGATGTACTGCCAGTTGCTCGAGGAATCGGTCAAGCGAATCAAGAACGAAGTGGTGGAAAAGGTCAAGGAAGTGAACGTCGACATCGGGGTGAGCGGGGTTTTTCCCAAGAGCTATGTGGACTCCGAGCGGCAGCGCATGGATCTGTATCGCCGGCTCTCGCGTGCGTCGTCGTTGGAAATGCTCGAAGCGCTGGCGAAGGATGTCACCGACGCCTTTGGCCCGATGCCCAAGCCGGTGCTGATGCTCTTTGGTCTCGCGGAAATCAAAATTCTGGCGCGGCAGTGGGCGATTGTCTCGGTGATCACCAAGACCCCGGACGTGGTCTTCACGATCGAGGATCTGCGCAAGCTCGGCCCGCTGCTGGGGCGCGGCGTGGGCGGGGCGGGCAGCGTGCGCGTGGTGGACGAAAAGACGGTACATCTGCGGCTGCCGGCGAATTATCTGGAGGGGGACACGCTGCTGAACGTGCTGCGGAATCTGCTCAATCCGAACGCGCCCAAGCCGGACGTGCCGCAGACGCCGCCGCAGACACCGCAGAAGCCGGTGGCCCCGGCGCGCGGGTCCGGCGCCGGGATTCGACGGCGTTTGTGAGTGGACGTGTGGTAGAGTGGCGCCGTGAGAGGAGCGGGATGCGCGGGGCCGTGCGATTGTTGCACAAGGCTCGTCGGCCCGCGGCACACCCTTCGCAGTGACGCATTTTGCACCCACCTCGCGCGGAGTAACGATTTTCATGCCACGCCCGCTCGCCCAGTTCATGTTCGCGACAGGAATCGAGAATTCCTACCCCACGATCCGCCTTCCCGATGGCTCCACCCACCGCGTCGACGAGATGGAAAAGTGCGGCCATTATGAGAACTGGCGCGTTGATTTTCACCTCGTCTGCGAAATGGGCATTGAATTCCTGCGCTATGGCCCCCCCTACTACCGCACGCACCTGGGGCCCGGAAAGTATGACTGGGGCTTTGCCGACGAAACCTTCAATGAACTCCGCCATCTCAAGATTGAGCCCATCGTCGATCTGTGCCACTTCGGTTTCCCCGATTGGATCGGCTCGGCTCAGGACCCCGATTTTCCCGAATTGTTCGCGGCCTATGCACGGGCGTTTGCGGAACGATTTCGCTACCTGCGGCTGTTCACGCCGATCAACGAAATCTACATCGCTGCCAAATTCAGTGCACTTTTCGGCTGGTGGAACGAGCGGCTCACCTCCGACAAAACGTTCGTGACCGCCCTGCACCACCTCTGCAAGGCCAACGTGATGGCCATGCGGGCGATCCTCGAGGTCACCCCGAGCGCCATTTTCATTCAGTCCGAATCGTCGGAATACTTCCATGCCGAGGAGCCCTCGAGCCTGCATCACGCCCGCAGGCTCAACGAAGAGCGCTTTCTCTCGCTCGACCTCACCTATGGCATGGACCTCGATGTGACCATGTACGAGTACCTCCTCGACAATGGCATGACGCGCGAGGATTACCACTGGTTCCGCAGCCACCACGTCAAGAAAAACTGCGTCATGGGCAACGACTACTACATCACCAATGAGCACCTGGTGAAGCCCGACGGAAACACCGATCCCGCGGGCGAAATTTATGGCTACTACGTCATCACCAAGCAGTATTTCGACCGTTACCAGCTGCCCGTCATGCACACGGAGACCAACCTCGCCGACGCCGAACGGGCACCCGCCTGGCTGAAGAAGGAGTGGGCCAACATGCTGCGGCTCAAGTCGGATGGCGTGCCCATTCTGGGATTCACCTGGTATTCCCTGACCGATCAGGTCGACTGGGACACTGCTCTGCGGGAAAACAATGGCCGGGTGAATCCGCTGGGGCTCTACGACCTCAACCGCAAGATTCGCCCCGTGGGCGAAGCCTACAAGCGGCTCATCCAGATGTGGCGGGGGATTATGCCGACCAGTTCCTATGGCCTTCGCGTGAATTTGTAGCCCCTGGCCGGGAGGCGGGAGGGATGGGCGCTTTTCCGGGCCTTTGCTTTCCGACGCACGATTCGCTTCAATACTCGTTTCCCCCCGCCGCCCTCGGGCGGTCGCCGTTTCCCCTTTGGAGTCCGGATGAACACGCTTCGCCGCATTCTCTGTCCTGTTGTGCTCGCGGGCCTCTTCTCGGGGAGCGCTCTGTGCCAGGAGATCGCCCCTCCCACCGCCGCTGGAACGCCGGGGGCGGACGTTACCGCCGGCTCCCGCCGCGAGGAGAGCGTCACCGTCAACGCCCTCGTGGGATACGTCAATGCCGAGCCGATCTTCGTGCAGGACATCCTGCGGCCGATCGACAGCCAGCTGCAGGCCCTCGCGGCGAACAGCCGCAACCTCACCACCTTCCGCAGCGCCGCCCGCTCGGCCATCCATGTGGCGCTGCAGAATTATCTTTTTGAAATCATGATTGGCTCGAAGGCGAAGGCGGCCTTGAGCGACGGGGAACGGCAGCAGGTGGACATCGTGATGGCGATGCAGCAGCACGACCTTCTGGCCACGCATGGTGGATCGCGCGCCCTCGCCGACCAGGAGTTGCGGGCCCGCGGCTCGTCCGTCGACAAGGAAATGGCTGACGCCCGCCGTGCATTGATCATCAACCTCTATTTCCGCAAGGAGCTGCTCCCCAAGGTGGTGGTCACGCGGCAGATGGTGCTCGATGCCTACCAGCACGAACCCAAGAAGTGGCAGAAGGATGCGGAGCTGGAACTTTTTACGATCAGCATCCCCGTCAAACGCTGGCTGCGCGAGCCCGGCAGCGATGGCACCAAGGGGGACTACCTGAAGAACCCCACGGCCCAGCAGGTGAAGGAGGCCGAGGCCCAGGCCATGGCCACCGGACGGGAGCTGGTGGACCGCGTGAAAAAGGGGGAGGATTTCGCGGTCCTTGCCGAGGATTATTCGGCCGACAAACGCGCGAACTATGGCGGGCGCTATCCGCACGTGAAGCGCGGGTCCATGGCCAACCAGCAGATCGAAAATTACGTCTTCACGCTGCCGGCCCATACGGTCGGCGAACCGCAGCTGGTCCATGATGCGGACCCGCTGCAGGAAACGGTGATGGTGGTGAAGGTCGGCGATAAGCAGGACGCACACAAGGTCAGTTTTGTCGACGCTCAGAAGGATATCGCCGACGATTTGCAGCAGCAGCAGTATGGCACGCTGAAGCAGCGCTTCCTGGAGAAGCTCAGCTCGGAGACGCCGGTGGAAAATCAGACCAAGATGGAGGACACGGTGCTGGATGTGGCCGTGACGCGCTACGCGATGGCGCAATAACGCCGCTCAGGGAGGTCGAAGGGCTCGGAGGGGCGAGCAGGACGCGACCGGGCTTAGAACAACACGGGCTTGCCAAGGCGCCGCCGCAGCACCTGGATCTGCCCCATGTGCATGGCGATGTGAACGCCGAGCGCTTGGATCAGGGCGGCGACATTGGGGGCAAACATACGAAGGCGTTCCGGGGTGGGGCGATCAAGCTGCTCTGTGGAGAGGCCGTTGACCCACGCGACCTGGGCCGCGTGATTTTTCTCGAAGAGTTCCAGCAGTTGCGCCTTGCCGAGGTAGTTGTCCGTCGACGGACCGGGCTTGCCGCCATAGATTTCCGCATAGCCCTCCGGGACCATTGCCGCGGGGCCGCCGACCATTGCAAGGAGGCCCCCCTGGGCACTGACGAGGTGGCCGAGTTGCCAGTTGGCGGTGTTCGCTCCCTCGGCCGGGCGCTGCTGCAGGTCGGCGTCAGACATATCCGCGACGGTCATCTTGAGCAGGCCAAGCACCTGGTCCAAACCGGAGGAGAGCAGCGAGTTCACGTTCATAAAGGCTCCGCGGGTGGGAAAATCGGACAAGGTTGTTCAGCATAACGCCGCCGAATCGTGGCGCATAGGTTGAAACTGGGGAAAATAAAGTCCTGAAAAATCTAAGAATTTTGTGGAAATTCCGTATCCCTTCGTATCTAGTGGCCTTGGCAGGCGTCGTTGAAGGCGGCGAAGTGGTGGAGGGTTTGGCGTTTTGCGAGAGGACCTACACGATGCGTACCGTTGATCATCCGCACGGCTTGGGACGCGGCGAACTGGAAGCGATGGCCACCGGCCAGCAGCCGTCCGACATTGATGACATGGAATTTCTGGAAACCCTGGCGCGTCGTCGCTGCATGGTGATGCCCCCCTGGGTCTATCACATCGGGGACGAAGGCCGCCTCGAGAAACTCACCCCCGTGCGCTACGACGCCGACTACAACCTCGACAAGCCGCAGATTCTTCTTGCGGTGATGCACAAGCTGCCGCGAAGCTAAAGAACGGGGCGGGCGCGTCTGCAACGGGGGTGGGGGGCGGGAGGGGGCTTTTAGCGCTCGGTGTGCAACCACGCCAGCAGCCGCGGGGCATCGACGGGCTTGGCGAAGACAGCATCCGGGTTCAACGCCCGGGCCGCTTCGAGCATGGGCTTGTCCGCCCCGCTCAGCACCGCCACCCGTATCGCCAGAGCGCGCTTACGTATTTGCTGCAGAACTTCCATCCCGTTGCCATCGGGCAGCATTAAATCCAGCAGCAGCGTCTCGGGAAGCTCGTCCGCCCGCGCCCCGAGCAAGTGGAGCGCTTCCCCCACCGTGGTCGCCGTTGACACCTGATGGCCGAGAATCCTCAGGATCGCCTGCAGCGCGTTGCGGCTGGAAGCATCGTCTTCGACGACGAGCGTTCTCAGCGGCGTTATCGGCCGAGCCACAGGATTCATCGCGAGCAGCACAGGGTCCTCGGGTGAACTACTTTGCACATGCGAATTATCGACGCAAGCGAGGGCGTCCTGCAACCAAAGTTCGGCAGGATCGCGCGGCAACGCCCGGGGCGTTTGTCTCGCCCGATCCATTCAGGTGCTGCGCCGCAGGACGCAAAAGTACCCACCATCATGCGTCGCCAACGGATCATCGCTGAGCGAGGGCAAGGTGTTTTCCTCGTGAACCTTCGAGAAATCCCCCGAAAAAGCCCCTGTTGCCGGCCGCGATTCCAGGATCCGCTCGTTTTCCCCCGGGTCGATCGAGCAGGTCGAGTAGACCAGCAGCCCCCCCGGAGCCAGCCGCGCCGCCGCCTGCTGCAGCAGCTTTGCCTGCAGGGCGTGCAGCGTTACATGATCCAGTGTGGACCAGCGCCAGCGCGACTGCACCCGCTTGGCCATCACGCCGGTATTGGAACAGGGCACATCCACCAGCACCAGGTCAAAGGTGTCCGCGTTATCGACAAACGTCGGCATGGCTCTCACGGCGATGTTGGCCTGCTTCACCTGCCTGGCGCGTGCCTCCAGCCGCGACAGCTTGGGATGGTCCACATCCGTCGCCGTCACCGTCGCGTCGGGAAACGCGCGGGCCAGCTGCAGCGTCTTGGTGCCCAGACCGGCGCACCAGTCCAAAATCGTTTTCGGCGATTCACCCTTCCCCGCCAGCCAGCGCACGGCCTTCGCGGCGGTCGGATCCTGCGGCGAGAGAATGCCGCGGGCCACCAGCGATTCAATCGCCGTATTCCACCCCTCAGCCGCCACGACAAACCGGGCCGCCTCGCTGTGCGGTGCCAATCCCGCCGAGGCCGGGGCGTCAAGGCTGTCCGCATCGACGCGAAACGTGATGGTCGGGCGAAGGTTGTTGCGGATCAAGAGCAGCTCGGCCTGGGCATCGCCGAAAAGTTTGCGCAGGTGACCGGCGTAGCTCGCCGGATGGCTGGTGGTGGCCGCGAGATAGGCGTCGGGGGCGGCGTGGGGATTGGGGAACAGATCGCGTGAAAGCGTGATCGCCGAGGTGAAATCGAGCGGAAAAGCGCGGCGTGAGCGTGCCATCGTCGCCCGCGGCGCTGCCTGCGGATGCAGCCGCGTGATGCCGCGCAGGACCGCATTGACCAACCCTCCGGCCTTCGCGGTCTGGCGCAGCGACTTGGCAAGATCCACCGTGGAATCCACCGCCGCGTAGGCCGCCGTCCCGGATTGAAACAGCAACTGGTAAGCGCCGATCCACAAGAGCACTCGCACGGGCAGGTCGAGCGTGTCCAGCGGTTGCCGCAGCTGCGCGGCGATCAGCACATCGAGCGTTCCCCGGCGACGCATCACACCGGTCAGCAAATCAAACGCAAAGGCGCGATCGCGCGGTGAAAGTTCCTGCCACTCCACATCCCCACGCTCCGGGAGAAAGGGCGGCTCCGCGAGGTTGTACCAGCGGGAAAGGATGCGAAACGCGAGTTCTCGGGCAGTCACGGGCATGGAAATCTCAATGAGTGCAAATACAGGTGGCGGGATTGTAGCGTTGCGAGCCGCGTCGGCGAAATGCTCGCGGCTCCCCCACAACGCCGCCCGCGGCTCGCCCGGTCGGCCAGTCACGCAGCCGTGCTGTCGACCACCAGCGGCAGCTCAATGCGAAACGACGTCCCGCGATTCGGCTCAGACTGCACGGCAATCGTGCCGTGATGCTCCTCAATAATGCGCCGCGTCGTCGGCAATCCCAACCCCGTGCCCCCCTTTTTCGTCGTGAAGTAGGCATCAAAAATGTGCGGCAAATGCTCGGGCGAGATGCCCACGCCTGTGTCGGAGACATACAGAATCGCCTGCCCCTTGGAAACCAGCGTTCGCACGAGCAACTCCGCGCCGCGATCCTTGCAGCACTCCGGGGGCATCGCCTGAATCGCGTTGAGCAGCAGGTTCAACAAGGCCTGCTTGAAAAGATTGTCATCCAGCGGGCAAAGGGGATTTTCCGCCGCCAGCGCCGTGTGCACCCGGATCTTGTTCGCCTGCGCCTGGGGATGAATGAAATCGACCAGCTCCTCCACCACGCGATTAAGCGGCACGGGTGACGTGCGCAACTCCAGCCGACCGGCGAACCGCAGGAAATCGTCCAGCGTGTGCCGCAGACGATCCGCTTCTTTCTTCAGCGTGGTGATGCGCGTCAGCGAACGCTGCTTGGGGGGGGTCGAATCAGGAAGCGCCGCGAGGTCCTCCTCCAACAGCTGCAGGTTCAGCTTCAGCGTCGAAAGGGGATTCTTGAGCTCGTGCGCCAGCCCCGCTGCCAGTTTGCCCATCTCGGCGAGCTGGTCCAGACGGGCGTGTTGCTCATATTCCCGGCGCTTGCGCCGCGGCGCTCCCTTGGCGGGGCGCTGGGGTTCGCGGGGCTGGCTGAGGGGGTCTGGCATGAAAATTCCACAATCGCGAGAAACGTATTGTAGCGTGGGGCCGCAAAAAAAAGTGGGAGCGGCATCATCTCCGCAAAACGCAAATTAAAGCCATGGAGGAACACGCTTTGCAATGTCTCCATCATGAAGGTCGCGGCGACGTTGTCGCGGCATGAAAGGTGAATCCAAAAATTCCCGGAGGTTATTATGAAACGTTTTCATGTCTACGTATTGGCGGCGTCCCTGGCAATCATGAGCTGTGGAACCACTTTCGCAGCCGATACCCCCATGAGCACCAGTGGAGCCAATTCCGCAGCCGCTGACATGGGTGCTACCGCCAATCGCGCCGGTGCCCGCCTCGAGCAGATCGGCAACACCCAGGCGGACGCGGCGACCACCGCCGAAGTTCACAACGCGCTGGCTCACCTCGTCAACAACGCGCTCACCCCCAACAAGTTCGACGCCCTGCGCGACAGCCTTTCCACCAAAGATGTCGACCATATGAAAATGAAGCCAGCCGCCGCGAACAGCAACGACAACCTCGACCGGGTCGTCCAGCAGTTCCGCCAGGATTTCCGCGCCAAATATGGTCAGGATTTTGACATCCAGGCAACCGCCTTCGACAACGCCCTCGTCTACGGGGCACAGGACAACAAGTCGGTCACCGTGTCGATCAAAGACGCCACCGCCCCGGGAGCCATGAGCGACAGTGCCGCTCATTCCACCCCGATGCATCCCGCGATGTCCGGCACGGACGCCTCCAGCGGCAACATGTCCGCCATGAATCACAACGCGGCCGACAACACCATGACGAATCGCGCCACCAGCGATCGCCAGCTCAACACGGCGCCCGATGAGATGACCCAGTCGAACCGCAACGGCGTACAAAGTGCCAGCGATCTCAGCTCCTCTACCCTGGGCAACCGCACCGGTCCGGCCAGCAGCGGCAGTAACTCCATGACCACCGTTCGCGGCAATGACGTCACCGCCATTGGTGAGTCCTCGGCCATGGCCAACAACGCCAACAACCACGCCGTGAACAACACCGAGATGAACACCGGTGCCACCGCGGACCGCACCCTGAATACCGCCCCCAACGAGATGACGCAGTCGAACCGCAACGGCGTGCAAAGCGCCAGCGATACGAGTTCCTCCACCCTCGGCAACCGCACCGGTCCGGCCAGCAGCGGCAGCAACTCCATGACCACCGTCCGCGGTAACGATGTCACCGCCAATCCCGGCGTCGTGCCCGCTCCCACCAACACGGTGGGCCGCGACGATATGGCCAGCAATACCACCACGCCTCGCGCCGGCATGCCCGCCACCCTGCACTTCGTCCAGGATGGAACCGCCATGCACACCTGGAAGCTGGATGTCCCCGATCAGCTCTCGGCCGACGGTCTGCGTGACAACCTTGCCCGCCACATCCGTGCGCTCAATGACCAGAAGAGCACGTGGCCCAGCAACGTGGATGCGGCCTATCGCACCACTGCTTTCCACGTCCTTCAGGCCTTCAGCGATACGTCGATTGCCTCGGAACGCTAAACCTTCCGGACAACTCGTGAGGGGGGACTCTGAGGTGAGCAGGCTCCGGCGAACACAGGTTCGCCGGAGCCTTTCGCTTTTTGCCGCCGCCGGTGTCGTTGCCCCAGGCCTTCCCCGGCGCGGAGAGGAAGCCGATCGCCGCGCGCGGTATCATCGGGCCATTCAAGGAGGATCCCCCCATGAAACCGACCATTGTCGGCACCGAAGGCCTGGAGAAAACTCCCTTCGCGTGGCTCCGCGAAAACGCCACCGTCATCGAGGCATCCTGGAAAGATCGCCCCGCCCTGCGCGAGGCGCTGCACAAAGCCGACGGCCTGATCGTCCGCACCTACACGCAAGTGAACGAAGCCCTGCTCGCGGAGGCCCCCCGCCTGCGTGTCGTCGGACGCGCCGGCGTCGGCCTCGACAACATCGACCAGCCCGCCTGCAAAGGCCGCGGCATCGCCGTCATCTCCACCCCCACCGCCAATTCCCGCGCCGTTTGCGAATATGTCTTCAACCTCATCTTCACCCTTACCCGCCCCGTCGTGAACCTCACCAAACCCATCTCCGACGAGCAGTTCCATAGCTTTCGAAAGACCGTGCGGGGCTTGGAGCTTTCGGGAAAAACCCTCGGCATCCTCGGCATGGGCCGCATCGGACGCGGGGTCGGAAAAATTGCCTGGGCCATGGAAATGAACGTGATCTACAACGACCTCGTCGACGTGTCCGCCCTTATCGATTATCCCGCCACCGCCGTGTCCAAGGCCGAACTCTACTCCCGCGCCGATGTCCTCTCCCTGCATGTCGACCACCAGCCCGACAATCTCAATTACCGCCTCGTCGACGCCGTCGTCTTTTCGAAAATGAAGCCCACCGCGCTGCTGGTCAACACCTGCCGCGGGGAAGTCGTCAGCGCCGAGGACCTCGCCACGGCTCTGAAAACCCATCGCATCGCCGGTGCCGCGATCGACGTCCACGACCCCGAACCGCCCGGCCCCGATTACCCCCTCTGGGGCCTCCCCAACATCATCCTCGCTCCGCACCTCGCCGCCCGAACCCAGGGCGCGATGGACCGCATGAGCTGGGTCGCCAAAGAAGTCGTCGACCACCTGACCGCCCCGCCCCCAACCAACGCCGGCCCCTGAAAGTGCCAAACGCCGAACGTCACCGCGTCTGCAACACCAATACCGTATCCAACGCATCCGGCGCCACCGCCGGCAACGTCACCCGGCTTAGACCCCCCGCCACCGGGACCACCTCCAACGCCTTCTCCGGGTCGGCCAGCAGATACGCCTTGAGTACCTGCACCGGCCCCGGCACGGTAAAGCGCTGACTCGCCGGCCACGTCAGCAGGTGAATGTAAATCCGCCCCGGCTTCGTCGTCGCCCGCCAATCCCACACCACCGGCGGCGTCCGTGGTCGCGAGGTCGCCGGCAGCGTCGCCGGGGATGTGGCGACCGCTGCCGCTGGAAACGGGTTGGGCCCCGTCGCATAAATCGACTCGCCGTTCACCTTCAGCCACGCCCCGATGGCCGCCAGCCGCTCCACCTCCGGCTGCGGAATTTCCCCCGCGGCCGTCGGGCCCACGTTCAGCAGATAGTTGCCCCCCTTCGAGGCAATGTCCACCAGGTTCCGCAGCAGCGTCTGCGTCGATTTGAAATTCACATCCGTTGATTTGTATCCCCACGTCCCGTTGATCGTCATGCACACTTCAAAATCCCGCCCATCCGCAAACCCCGTCACCGGAATCCGCTGCTCCGGCGTCTCCGTGTCGCCCTTGAAGCCGCCCCCCAGCCGATTGTTCGTGATCACCCCCGGCCGCAACCCCAGCAGGGCGTGCAGTTCCCCCGCCTCCTCCCTGGTCATGGGCCCGGAAGTGTCCCACCAGAGGACGTCGGGCTGATACTGCGTCAGCAGCTCCCGCACCTGTGGAATCGCCACCCCCTGCAGATAGTCGTCAAAAGAACCCGCCTGGGCCGCATCCCAATGATCGCCATTCTTTCGCCCGTCCCGCCCATACGCATATCCGCCCGCATGATGCCAGTCCTGCGACTGCGAATAATAAACGCCAAAATGCAGCCCCGCTTTCCGGCACGCCGCCGCCAGTTCGGCGATCGGATCCTTCCCGTAGGGCGTCGCATCCACAATGTTGAAGGGATCCTGCGACTTGAACATGGCGAACCCGTCGTGATGCTTCGCGGTGATCACGATGTATTTCATCCCCGCCGCCTTCGCCATTTCCACCCACTGCTCCGCGTTGAATTTCGTCGGGTTGAACGCCTTGGCGTAGGCCGCATAGGTGTTCACGGGGATCGATGCGTTGTTCATGATCCACTCCCCCAGATCCGGCACCGGCTTGCCCTGATAAACCCCCGCCGGCACCGCGTAGAGCCCCCAATGGATAAACAACCCGAAGCGCGCCTCCCGCCACCAGTGCATCCGCGCATCCTTCTGCGCAGCGGTTTCCTGGACCACAGCCGCCGGCCCCGTCGCAGGACCCTCGGGACGCGTCTGCCCCAATGCTCCGCAAAGCAGCGCCAACAGGATGACTTCGCGTTTCTTCATCGCTCACACCCACGCAATAAGACCTGCAACCTCGGCCCGGTGGCCACCCCCCAACCATATC
>CALCHA010000045.1 GCA_937901265.1 uncultured Phycisphaerales bacterium | reverse complement strand
GCGGTGGCGACGGTGGCGGCGATGTCGCTCAAGGGGGCGGTGAGGGTTCGCTGCTCGGGGCGCGTGCCCCAGCGGATGACGGCCGCGGGGATTTCCGTCGCGGCCCCGGCGGCGAGTAGCTTGGCGGTAATGGCCGGGAGGGATTTCACGCCCATGTAAAACACCAGCGTGCCGCCAGCGGCGAGCAGGGCGGTGAGCGCGGGGTAGGGCGTTCGCAGATCCGACGATGGCGAGCCGGGCTCGGCGCTGTCCTCCTTTTCATGACCGGTGACGAAGGTGAGGGTGGTGGCGAAGTCGCGGTGGGTGACAGGGATGCCCGCGTAGGCGGGGGCGGCGATGCCGGCGGTGATGCCCGGGATCACGCTGAAGGGGATGCCGTGGCCGTGCAGGTATTCGCCCTCCTCGCCGCCGCGGCCGAAGACGTAGGGATCGCCCCCCTTCAGGCGAACGATGCAGGGAAGGGGGGCCGGGGTGATCGTTGATTGGGCATGGCTGGCGGCGAGTTGGCGGGCCTTGTCGAGGAGGAGCTGGTTGATCTGCTCCTGGGTGAGGGTGTGTTGGCCGGCGGATTTGCCGACGTAGATTTTTTCGGCGTGCGGCGGGGCGAGTTCGAGCAGGGCAGGGTTGGCGAGGTAGTCGTAGATCACGACGGCCGCGTTGGCGAGGGCCTTGGCACCAGCAAGGGTGAGGAGGTCGGGATCACCGGGTCCGGCGCCGACGAGAAAGACGGTAGGAAAATGGCTCATGGGGAAAGTGTAAGGAAAAAGAGGGCTCTCGTGAATGGGCCCGGCAAAGGGGCTTTCAGTGGCGCTGTTTTCCTCGGCGCGTCCATGGGCGTAGGATGCAGCGGGTCCTTGCATCGGGAGGCGTCCATGAAACTGTGGTGGCTTTATGCGCTTTTGGGCGCCTTTTTTGGCGGGATCATGCCCTTGTTCGTCAAGCGGGGGCTGCAACTGGGGTCGGATGGTACCATCGACTCAAACCTGGCGACGGCGATCCGCGTGGTGATGCTGCTCGTGCCGGTGTGGTTGCTGGTGTGGTATCAGGGCACGGCCGGGCAGATGCCGCGATTCACACGGATGAACTGGCTGTTTCTGGCGCTATCGGCGGTGGCGACGGGGCTGTCGTGGCTCTTTTCGTTCAAGGCGTTGCAGTACGCGGACGCGTCGCGGGTCATGCCGATCGACAAGTTTTCGCTGGTGATCAGCGTGGGCGGGGGGATCCTGTTTCTGGGGGAGGCGTGTTCGGGGCGGCTGGTGGTGGCGGTGGCTCTGATCGTGGCGGGGACACTGCTGGCCATCAAGAACCCGCAGGATGCCAATCGCAAACGCGGGGAGCCGCCGAAAAGCGCCCAGGCGGAGGGGCCGCTGTCCCCGGTGGCTGGGCCTGCATGGAAACCTCCGGCCGGGCCGATAGGATGAAGCTGTTGCTTCGCTCGATTCGGACGTCCCATGGCCATTGATTTCACCCGCCTGCTGCCCCAGAGCGCCGTCATCGATCGGTCGGCAGGGTCGCTGGATGGCCGCATGGACTGGAAGCAGGTTCCCGCCAAAGCGGCGGTGTACCTTCTGAGTGGGTGTGAAGAAGCGGGGGCGTCCGCAGAGGAGGTGCCGCTGGTGTTGGCGACGGTGGGGGATCTGCGGGCAGCGCTCAAGCGGCGGCTGGACGATGCGGAGCAGGCGGGGGAGCCTCCCACGGAAACAGCGGTGGAAGCTGCAAGCCCGCAGCTCACGCGGCGGATTCCCTACCATCGGCTCTGCACGCGGGTGCAGTTTCGGATCGTGCATTCGCCTTTCGCGGCGAACCTGCACTATCTGCAGGCCGTGCGGCTGCTGCATCCGTCGACTTACCGCGAGCTGCTGTCGTTTGGATCGGCGTGGTGGGCGACGGTGAATCCGGGGGATGCCTTTCCGCGCCTCCGGCCGACGCAGGCGATCGCCGATCCGCGGGCCCTCTATGCCGGGCCGATTCGTGATCGGTCGGCCGCCGCGCGGCTGATTGATTCCACGGAAGACCTGTTCGACCTTTGCCGGGAGTATCCGACGCTGCAACTGGCGCCGCACGGACGGGCCTGTGCTTATAAGGAGATGGGCAAGTGCCCGGCCCCCTGTGATGGGTCGGTGGAGATGTCCTGGTATCACTCGCAAATGGCGACGGCATGGGATTTTGTGACGGATCGCGCCGCCCGGGCGGCGTGGGAGCGGTCGCAGGAGGGGCAGATGCGGGACGCGGCCGCAAGGCTGGAGTTTGAACGGGCGGCGCGGATCAAGAACCGGATCGCGCGGGGCGGGTTTCTGGATGGCAAAACAGGCGACGCGTATGCGTCCCTCGCCCCCTTGGGGGATTTTTCGTGGCTGGCGCTGCAGCCGGGCCGCGGGAAGCGTTTGGTCGAGCCATTTTTGATTCATGGGGGGGTGGTCACGGCGTTGGCGGAGATTGGGAAGAAGGAGATCGCCGGGGCCGCGCCGCGACTGCTGGAGGAGGTGCAGCGGGGCAGCGCGAGGCCGATCCTGCCGCCGCTGGAGGAGGAGGCGATCGATCATGTCGCGCTGCTGGCGCACCATCTTTTCCGCAATGATCCGGGGACCTATGTGCGGGTGCGGGAGGTGGTCAGTGGGGGGGTATCGCGGGTGGAGGCGCTGCTGGAGGGGTTTTTCGCGGCCCGGGCCAAGGGTCTGGCGGCGGCCGGCACGGTCGAGGCGGTGTCGCCGTGACGTCTGCCCCCCAAGTCGTGGAATCGTTTCTGACCTATGTGGAGCTGGAGCTGGGGCTTTCGCCGAACACGGTGGCGGCGTATCGGGCGGATCTGCGGGATTACGCGGAGTTTTCCGCATCGTCAGACGCACCGCTGTTGCAACCGCAGCGAGAGGCGTTGCCGAACTACCTGCGGCACCTGCAGGAAACGCGGAAGCTGGCGACGACGTCGATTTTGCGGCATGTGGCGTCGCTGAAGATGTTTTTCCGCTTTGCGAAAGGGCGTGGCCTGTGCGTGGCGGATCCGACGGAGCTGCTGGAAACCCCGCACACCTGGAAGCGGCTGCCCGATGTGCTGACGCGCGAGCAGGTGAAGCTGCTGCTGGCGGCGGCCGGTTCGGAGGAGGAAAACCGGCTGCGGCTGCGCGATGTCGCGATCGTGGAACTCTTTTATGCCTGCGGGTTGCGGGCGTCGGAGCTGGCGGACATGACGCTGGAGGATCTGCACTTCGAGTTGGGGGTGATCCGGGTCATCGGCAAGGGGCGTAAGGAGCGGATCGTGCCGCTGGGCACGCCGGCGATCGCCGCCGTCGAGGCTTATGTGAAGGTGCTGCGGCCGACGCTGCTGGCGGTGAAGACCACGCGGGCCAAGGCGGCGGCGAATCGGCTGTTTTTGACGCGCTCAGGGGGCCCGATGACGCGCGTGGTGTTGTGGCAGCTGGTGCAGAAGCTGGCGCGCAAGGGGGGGCTGCGGGCGATCCACCCGCACACGCTCCGCCATTCTTTCGCCACCCACTTGCTGTCCGGGGGGGCCGATTTGCGGATCGTGCAGGAGCTTCTGGGGCACTCCAACGTGGTCACGACGCAGATTTACACCCATGTGGACGCCGACCGGCTGAAGTCGGTGCATAAGAAGTATCATCCGCGGCAATAGGGGGAGAGGCCGTCGGGGCGTCACATCCCGGGCTGGCGATGCATTTTTTAAACTTTCACTCCATTGCGGCGGCAAAAAATGCGGATGATCCGGAGAGCGGGGTGATGGGCCAACAGCTGGGCTTGCGAGCGGTGCATCTCGTCGGCATGATAAGCCAGCTTCCAGCCCATCTCGGTCATGGACGACGTTTTACCCCCTTTCAGGAGGGCCGGACTTCCCGGCATGCTATGGATCGGCACCCTCGAAATTTCGTGATTGTCTCGGTCGCTGCCTCGCTGCTTCTGGCCGCCGCCGCGCGGGCCGATTCGCTCGATGCCCGTTTGAATACCCTGCTGGGAGCCGCGCTGGTTAAGAACGCGTCGGTGTCGCTGGATGTCATCGAGATCACCGCCAAGGGGCCGGTGCGGCTGTTCGGGCACAACGCGGAAATGCCGCTGGGCCCGGCGAGCAACACCAAGCTGCTGACGACCGCGGCGACCTTTGAGAAGTATGGCCCGGACGCCTCGTTCAAGACGACGCTTTATCTTTCGGGAGAGGATCTGGTGCTGGTGGGTGGGGGGGACCCTGCCCTCGGCGATGCAACCCTCTCGCCCGAGGAGCGGCTCACGGCCCCCTTCGTGGCCTTTGCGCAGCAACTCAAGAAAGCCAACATCACCCACTACCGCAATCTGGTCCTCGATGACCGTGTGTTTGACCAGCAGTGGGTCCATCCGCGATGGCCGACGGATCAACGTCTGAACTGGTACGAGGCGGGGGTGGATGGTCTGAATTTCAACTGCAACTGTCTGGACTGGTTGCCGACGCTGGGCAAGTCGGGCGTCGGAATCAAGCTGATGCCCGAGACGCGTTACGTGTCGGTGACCAACAGCGCCAAGCCGGGGAAATCCACGGTGATTTCCCTGCTGCGGCCGGCGACGTCGAATGTGTTCCAGCTTCGCGGCACGGTGGCGGCCAATCCGCCTGCAGGCGCCGACCCTTACAGTGTGCCGGTGTATGACCCGGGCCTGTGGACCGGGAGCGTGCTGCGCGATGTGCTGGAAGAGGAGGGGATTTCCGCGACCGGCGAGGTTCGCCGCGTGACCGCGGAAGAGAAAATTCCGGCGGGAACGCTGGTGGCGACGCACGACACACCCATTCTGACGACGCTGAAGCGGGCGAACACGAACTCCATCAACATGATGGCCGAGTGCATGTGCAAGCGGCTGGGGCATGATGCCACGGGCAAGCCGGGGTCGTGGGAAAACGGAACGGCGGCGGTGGAGGCGTATGCGAAATCGGTGGGGGTGGATCCGGCGTGGGTAAGCCTGGACGACGGATCGGGGCTGTCGAATCGGAACAAGGTGGCGGCGCGGGCTTTCACCACGGTGCTGGCGCATGTGGCGGCGCGGCCGGATGGCGAGGCGTTCATCGACACGCTGGCGCGTCCGGGGGAAGATGGCACACTGTTGAAGCGCTTCAAGGGAATGGCCGTGGCGCCGCACGTTCGGGCGAAAACGGGGCATATCACGGGGGTGAGCACGCTGAGCGGGTACATCGAGACCGGCGACGCGGGAGGCCGCCGTTTTGCGTTTTCGATCCTGGTGAACAAGTACCAGGGCAACGTGAATCCCTGGCAAGACCAGGTCTGCCAGGCCATCTATGGCTGGGCCACCGGCAAGTAATGATTGCCGCGACGCCTCACCGAGGACTTTCTATGCCGGAAACCTGGGCGGCGATTCTTTCCGCGGCATCCCGCGTGCTTGCTCCCAAAAATCCTGGCCATCCTGAACCCCCGCGCTATGCCCTGGACCGGGCGCTGCGTGCCATACGGACAGCGGACCGACTGGCGCCGCTTGCGGGCGACGTCTTCGAACGCATCGATCTTGTCCACGTCGCGGCGCTCTACGCCACGATCGCCCATTGCGGTTGCCATGTGGCGGCCGCACCGGCGGGCAATGGCCACAAAGTGCCGGACGAGCACGCCCACAATGATGCGGCGGAACTGGCGGCAGACCATCTCAAAAAGATTCTTTCGCCCGATGATCTCGACCTGCTCACGCGCATCCTGCGCGAGCATCGGAAGCGCCACACCGAGCTTCCCGAAGCGCGCCTGCTGGCCGACGCACTGTGCCTGGAGGAGTTCGGGCTCATTGGTCTGTGGCACCAGATGCGTACGTTCCACGCGCAGAACAAGGCCCCGGAGCAACTGCTGAAACTCTGGAAGGCGCAGCACGATTATGGCTACTGGGACACGCGGCTGCGCGACGGGTTCCACTATCCGGCGACCCGTGCGGTCGCGCGCAAGCGCCTCGAAAGCATGGATGGTCTGTTCGAGCGGCTCAGCGCCGAGAACCTCGCGGAGGATCTGCCTCTGGAGATCGGTGCGACGGCGATTCATCAATGACGGCCTCCCCTCCCCCAAATGACCGCGCTTCCGCGACGCCCCACCTGGTGTCCGCGGACTTTGTCGCTCCGTGTGACCCCGCGCTTCCGTCGCTGTTGCAGGGTGCGGCGGTGGTGGTGACAGGCTCGATCATCACGGCGGTGGGGGAGCTTGCAGCGCTCCGCCGTCGCTTTGGCGAGTTGCCCCGCACGCACCTTCGGGGGTTGCTGCTGCCGGGGTTCGTCAATGCGCACACGCACCTGGAACTTTCGTATCAATCGGCGGCGTCGCTCCCGGCGACGCATTTCACGCAGTGGGTAAGTGCCATGGTGGCGGGCTATCCGTCGCCGGAGGACTTGCCGCGGCGTATTGCGGAAGCCACCCGTGCCGGGATTGAAGCGTCGCTCGCCGCCGGCGTGTGCGCCGTGGGCGACATTTCGCGCCATGCCGCACTGACGCGCCCGATTCTGCGAGACAGCCCGTTGCACGCCGTCTCCTTTGGCGAGGTCGTGGCGCTGGGGCGGATGCGGCATCGGCTCGAACCCATGCTCGCCGCCGCGGCGGACCCCACGATGGCGGCGCCGAATCTGCGGATCGGTCTATCGCCCCATGCGCCTTACACGGTCGAATTTCCGGCGCTCGAGCGGATCGTTCAGGCGGCGCGGGAGAACCATTTTCCGCTGGCGATGCATCTCGCGGAGCTTTCGGAGGAGGCGCGTTTCCTCGCCGATCTTTCCGGGCCGCTGGGCCGCGAGTGGGACCTCATGCTGAAATTCGACACGATCGACGACGCGATCCCGACTTCTCCGGGCGGGCCGATCGCATGGGCGCAGGAGGCGGGCCTGCTCGATGCCGCACGGGCGGTGCCGGTGCTGCTCGCGCATGTCAATTATTGTGCGGATACCGACCTTGCCCTGCTCGCGGCCGGGGGTGCCGCGGTCGCCTATTGTCCCCGCACGCACGCTTATTTCGGCCACGCGGCGCATCGCTATCGCGAGATGCTTGCCGCCGGCATCAACGTCGCGCTGGCCACGGATTCGCTGGCGTCGACGCCCGACCTCTCGCCCCTCAATGAAGCACGATTCGTTTATCGGCGGGACCGGACCTCCCCGCAGGTCCTGCTGGAGATGATCACGGCGAACGCGGCGCGGGCGTTGGGCATGGAAGAGTCGCGGGGGTCACTGACCGCTGGCAAGGCGGCCGATTTTGTGTCATTTGACCTGCCGTCCGCCGCGGATCCCCTTGCCGCGCTTTTGCAGTCGACGGATTCTCCATCGACGGTTTACCTTGCGGGCCAGTGCGTCCGCTAATCGACGCCGCGGCGTGTATTTTCACCGCGATGCTTTTGCTATAACACTCAATTCCTCAGGAGTCTCAGCCGATGGAATAAGCATGCGCCGGCGCACGTTACATCGCTGAACAGGGACCCCCACGCAGGCAAGGACTCGCTTCATGAACATCGCCGTCATCGGATGTGGATACGTGGGCCTCGTTTCGGGCACCTGCCTCGCGGCGCTGGGTCACAAGGTGACCGCGGTAGACGTGGACGCCTCGCGGGTGAAGGCGCTGCGCGAGGGGATTGTTCCGATCTATGAGCCGGGGCTGTCGGAGCTGATCAAAAAGCAGGTCGCGGAGGAGCGTCTGTTCTTCGACACGGATACGACGCAGGCGACGCGTGACGCCGCGGCGATCTTCATTGCCGTGGGCACCCCACCGGACGAGGACGGCAGTGCCGACCTGCA
>CALCHA010000044.1 GCA_937901265.1 uncultured Phycisphaerales bacterium | reverse complement strand
GCAAGAACCAGTTTGCGCCGCGGGAGATTCGGGAAACGGAGCTGGGGCGTATGTTCATCCTCCGCGATCCCGACGGCCGCCGCATTGAAGTTCGCGCCGAGCCGGCGCATCCCGACGGTGCCCCCGACACGGAACCGGCCCCGACAGGCGCGGCCTGAACCGGCTCGCATGACGCAGGTGAATGCATGTATCCGCTGAAGTTCAAACCGGTGTTCCAGAAGCGCGTGTGGGGCGGCACGCGGTTGCGCTCCCTGCTGGGCAAAGCAGTGGAGGCAGGTGCCGGTGCGATCGGCGAATCGTGGGAACTGGCCGATCTCCCGCCGGCCACGGTCGGGGTGGACAGCGCCGGAGCGGCACCTGACGGGTCCTTCTCCTCCGTGATCACCAATGGCCCGGCAGCAGGAAGGACCCTGGCGGACGTTTGGCGGTCGCAGAACGGGGGGGCGCAGGCAGCAGGTGCGGACCATTTTCCGCTGCTGGTGAAGTTTCTCGATGCGGGTCAGGATTTGTCGCTGCAGGTGCATCCCAGCGCGTCTTATGCGGCGGCGCACCCGGGGGCGCATCTCAAGAGCGAAGCGTGGTATGTCCTGCATGCCGAGCCGGGGGCGAAAATCTATAAGGGGCTCAAGCCGACGGTGACGCGGGAAGTGTTTGAGGCGGGACTCCGCAGCGGGGAGGTGGCACCGCTGCTCAATGCCCTGCCGGTGCGCGCGGGCGATTGTCACTACCTGCCCAGCGGAACGATCCACGCGCTGGGCGCGGGGATTCTGGCGGCGGAGGTGCAGACACCCAGCGATACGACCTTCCGGGTGTTCGACTGGAATCGCCTGGGGCCCGACGGCAAGCCGCGGAAGCTGCATGTGGCGGAGGCGCTGGAGTGCATCGATTTTTCGCAAGCCACCGCCGACGCGGGCGGGCCGCGGTCGCATCTGGCGAGCGTCTGGACGACGGTGACGCGGCTGGTGACCTGCGAGCATTTCACCCTGGAGCGGGTGCGCATGGTGCAGGGCTATGAGGCGGAGATTCCCTATAGCGAAGCGGTGGTCTGGATTCTGCTGGAGGGGCAGGGCGTGATCCACACGCCGGGCCACGGGCCGACGGCATTTGCGAAGGGGGACACGCTCCTGCTCCCGGCGGGCATGAATGGGGCGAAAGTGAAAATGGTGACCGATTGTGCATGGATCGAGGCGCGGGTGGGTCCCGGCGGCAGGATAGAATGAGAGAGAACGTGGCGAGGTTAGCAGAGAGAATTCGTCGGAAGCATGAGTACCGCATCGGTGGAACACTCGCACAATGGGCCTCTTTTGAAAATTAAATTTCAACGAGGCGTTGACCGCCGATCACCCTGCCAAAGCGGTGGGATTTGCGGCGTTATCTGAAACGAAGGACGGTCGATGAAGACAAGATTGCAGCGGTTTCTGGCGGATTGCGGAGTTGCGTCCCGGCGGGAGTGCGAGGCCCTGATTGAGGCCGGGCGCGTGCGCGTCAATGGTGTCATACGGCGAAAAATGCCCGTCATGGTGGATACCCTGAAGGACCATGTGAGCGTCGATGACACCGAGGTGAAAGAAGGCAAGGGCGCGGAGGTTGAAGGGGCCGATGGGCTTCGTGAGCAGGGGAAAGTCTACTTTTTGCTGAACAAACCCAAGGGCATTCTGGTCACCGCGGAAGACCCGGAAGATCGCAAAACGGTGTATGAACTGATGGCGGGGGTAAAGGAACGGGTGTTTCCGGTCGGGCGTCTGGATATGGATTCGCGCGGCGCGCTGATCATGACGAATGATGGGGAACTGGCGAATCGCCTCACGCACCCGCGCTATGGCGTGGAGAAGACCTACATCGTCGAAGTGGATGGCAAGGTGGGCCACGGGGAACTTGAGAAGATCAAGCGCGGCATGTGGCTGGGACCGGAGCGGCCGGGCGGGAAGCCCGCGGGTCGCGGCGCGAAGTCGGCGGAGGCTGTCCGCACGGAGCGTTTTCACCTGAAGCTGATCGGCCGGGAGCGTGGCCGGACGGTCATCGAGGTAAAAATTGCTGAGGGAAAGAACCGGGAAATTCGGCGGGTGATGGCGCGCGTCGGGCACACGGTCCGTGATTTGAACCGGGTGGCCATCGGCGAGAAATTGACCATCAAGAACCTGCCGATCGGGGAGTATCGGCCGCTGACGCCGGCGGAGGTGAAGTGGCTGTTCAAATCGAGCAGCGAGGAGCACAAGGCGGAAGCCCGGGCGGCGACGCAGGCGTGGTATGAGAAGAAGGAGATGGAGAAAGAGCGGAAGCGTCTGGCGAACGAAAAGCCGGAAGACCGGGTGGAAACACCCGCCCTGCCCAAAGAGGAAAAGCCGTTTCGCAAGGCCCCCGTCCGCAAAGGCAAAAAGCCCTTCGTCCCGCCCACCGGACGAAACGCCGGCAAGGCCCTCGGCGGCAATTTCCTCGGCAAAAAACGCCTCGAACGCGAGCAACTGCGGGAGGAGCGCGAGCTCGACGGGATCCCGCAGGGCGAACAGCGGGGCCGCCAGGAACCGAGCGGTGATGCGCCGCGGCATGAGGACGCGGCCACGATTCGCAAAGAAGTCCGGGCGGCCCATCCGCTGGGCGGTGCGGCGCGCGCGGATGAGGATTGAGCGGCCATGACGGACGGATTTAAGCACGAAGCCACGAAGGGCCACGAACTACATGAAGGGCGGGGCGCGGGGCCGGGGGCGGGCGCAGGGTTTGGGTTTGTCAGCTTTCCTTGGGATATCCATGGCACTTGATTTGAAGAACATTCACGAGTTGGGAACGCTTGAGAAGTATTTGACCGATCGGCGGTTCAGCGCGCCGATGCAGCCGGGGGAATCCGCGTTTCTGGATTCGCTCCGCAATCGCGTGATGATTTTTGATGGAGCGATGGGAACGCAGATTCATGAGGCGAATCTGACGCTGGCGGATTTTGAGGGGCAGGAGAATTTCAACGAGGTGTTGAACCTCACGCGGCCGGAGGTTATCGAAGAAATCCACGCCCGCTATCTGGCTGCCGGCGCCGATTGCGTGGAGACCAATTCGTTCAATGCGAACAAGCTCGATCTGATCGAGTTTGGGTCGGCGGAGCGGACACGGGAATTAAACAAGGCGGCAGCACAAGTGGCGCGGCGGGCGTGCGACCGTTATGCGACCGCGGAGCGGCCGCGGTTTGTCGCCGGGAGCATCGGGCCGGGACGGAAATCGGTGACGTTGGGAAATGTGGATTATGACACGCTCCTGGAGTCGTATGCCGAGCAGGCCCGGGGGCTGATGGACGGGGGCGTGGATGCCTTTTTGATTGAGACGCAGTTCGACATCAACGTGGCGAAAATCGCGGTGAACGCGTGCCTGGACGTCATGCGCGAGCGGGGGCGTCGGGTGCCGATCATCGTGCAGGTGACGATGGAGAACAGGGGGACGATGCTGGTGGGGTCGGAGATGGCGGCGGCCATGCC
>CALCHA010000043.1 GCA_937901265.1 uncultured Phycisphaerales bacterium | reverse complement strand
ATTCCATTCTGCCCAAGAAAGGTGCCCCGGGCGTTCCCGCTCGGGGCATCCGAGGACGACAGGCTTCAGTGCGGCCCGGTCACGGTGATGGTGCCCGTGCTGCTGTTGCCGGCGGCGTCGGTGCTTTGCACGGTGATCGTATAGACGCGGCCGGAACCGCCGCCCGCCCGCTCGGCACGCAACATGAGCGTGAGATCGCCCGTAATTTCCCAATCGGGCGCGGTGTCGCCGTCGCCGTTGCCATCGACGGGCTCGTTGCTCGCCACCGCAACGATCCGGGTGAACGGCGCGGCATCAACATTGTCGGAAGCCACCGCCGTGATCGTGACCGCGACCATCTTGTGGTTCGGCGGCCAGAGGGTGTTGGGCGTGGCCGTCAGCGCCGAGATGACAGGAGGCACATTGTCCCAACTGTAGGTGACGAAGCCGTTGACAGGAACCGAGAGACCCTGACCGCGAATCGTGCCGTCCCAAGTGGCGCCCGTCATGCCGGTCGCACCATCGTAGGTCCCGAAGTTCACGACGACACCGTGTCCGGAGGCTCCACCGTCGCCGCTAAATTCGGACACCTGCACGCTCCGGTCGGAGGTGAGCCATTGGTGATTCGTCATTTCGAGCAGGCCGACGGTCTCATGCCATTTGCACACAGTGTTGTAGGTCTGGAGGACGCGATTCTTCACGAAGTTCGTGGGATCGCCGGCATCCTTCCAGCGGGTGGACCAGCGGTTGCCGTTCACATCGGTGACGATGACGGGCGGCGAATCAGGCGAAGAGCCCGGCGCACCCTGGTAGGTCAGGTTGAGCAGCACGGTCTGACCGCGGATCAGGGCGGCGAGGTCGGCGTGATCCCAGACATAGAGGAACTTGTTCTGCGCGCGCTCCCAATGGAGCGTGGAGAGAATGCAGTCGTGGTAGACGAGATCCCAAAGCGGCGCCTGGTAGCCATCGGACAACAGCGAGGCGAGCTGCGCGGTGGTGAGAGATTTAACGTCGGTGGTGATGTCGGGATAGGCGTTGCCATTGAAAGCACCGAGGAGATTCGCCCCCACGACCCCCTGGCTGTCAATGTTGCCTAGGTGCTGGACGCCTTCACCCCAGACAAGATACGGCACCGCCCAAGAACGCGCCTGTTCGGTGCCGGTGAGCAGAGGCTTCAGCGGATGGGAGTAAGCCGAATCCAAGACCCCGGCCCGGGCGGCGACATCATCGGACCGCGATTGGAAGTGTGCGGGATCGTAGCACTCGGTATTGGGCCGCGCGCACAGGACGTCGAAGAACTCGGCGTCCATGTCGAATAGGTTGATGTGTGCAGGGAGCCGGGTGCCAAAGGCAAAAAACTCCTGCTGGGTGGCGCAGATGTCGTAGGCGCCGGCATTGAACACCCTTTGTCCGCCTGAAGTCAGGTAGGCCCAAGTACCGTTGCGGGCCTCGGCGGGCCAGAGATAGGTGAAACCGCTGTAGCCCGGCGCGGGATTGGTCCGGGCCGACTGGTAGATGTCGTAGAAGCCGCCGCGATAGCCGTGGGCGCGCACGGCGTCGAACCAGCCGCTGCCGTCAGCGAACTCCTGGTTGGGGAAGCGGCCGAATTCGTCGCTGTGGTTGACCGAGAGCTGCAGCAGCGCCTTGCGGATGCCGGCGGACTGGAGTTCGTCCAAGAAGGCGGTGTCGTGGCCATCACCCCACAGGTAGATGACGGGGGCGCCGATCACGTCGAGGACGGCGGGATTGTCGAGCGACTTTTCGGCCAGAGTCTTGAGCCAGCCCTGCGCGGCGGCGTGCTGGCGGAACCGCTTGGTCGCCGCGACGTAGCCGCCGGTGGTGAAGAACCGGTAACGGATCACGCGGTCGTAGGACAACTGGTTCGTGGTGTGCGTCGGGTTGTTGTTGGAGCCCGACCACTGCACGGTGGTGCCGCGGAAGCTTCCCCCGGCCACCGTGCTCGTCGGCAGCGTGAGACCGGCGTCGTCGGGGGTCTCGAAAATGCCGATCCACGCCGCCTCGTTGGCGGGGTCGGTACCGCCGCAGAATTCCATCCGTCGGGCTGCTAGCGGCGGGGGGACTGAAAAGGGAATGCTGGTGGCCGTGGGCGCCACGTAGCCCGAATTCAACGGCACGAGCGTGTGGCCCGCCCCGGTCGGGGTGTGGAACGGATAAGGATAGGTGACCGCAGCGGAGAGGGTGCTGGCGACATTGCTCAGGGTGACGAGCAGTTCACCTTCGGAGAAAGGTGCGGCGAGTTCTATGGTCACCGTGAGGGAGGCGCCGCCGATGGTGGCGTCGGTCACGACGAGCTTGGTGTCGGTGGCCAGCGTCACGGGGCCAGGCGCAAACGCGGATCCGCCGCCCCCTGTGCCCTGGGTCCAGATCGTGCCCGTCGCCTTCGACGTGACGGCCATCCGGCCGGTGGCGCTGTTGAATTCCACCCTAATCGGGCTCGCCGGATCGTCGAGCGTGTAGGTCGCGGTTGCCACCACGCTGGGTATGGCACTGGCTTGGTCGGAATCAGGGCTCTCGCCGCCAGCGTTCACAGCGGAGACCACGTAGTAGTAGGTCGTGCCATTGGTCAGGCCGGTATTGGTGAAGCTGTTCACCGTCGGGCTGGCAACGGTGGCGTAGGGTCCGCCGCTAGTGATGGCGCGCTTCACGTTGTAGCCGGTCGCGCCGGAGGATGCCGTCCAGCTCAACGCGATTTGCGCGTCGCCCGGGAGCGCGGTCAAAGCGACCGGGGCCGCGGGAGGGGGCGTGGGCAAGCTGGCGGTGGTCGTAGCGCCGGAGGAGTAGTTGGGCTCTGCGTCATAGGTGAAGACCTTGTAGAAAAAAGTCGGGCCGGCAAAGGCCTGGGTGTCCGTCACCGTGGTGGCGAACGGCGCGGTGTTGTCGTTCAGGAGCTGGACGCCGTCGGTCGGCGAGGTCGGGAACGAGCTGATCTTGCCGCGGACCATGACGCCGGCCAGGTCGACGTCGGCGGGGTTGGTCCAGTTCAGGACAATCTGGTTGCTGACGATCGAGGCGGTCAGGTTCGTCACCTCGCCCGGAGGTGTCGTGTCCGCGGCGTGGGTGGAAAGGGGGAAACAGGCGGCTGCCGCCAAAGCGAGGGCCAGCGCGCGACCGAGGAAGCGGGTGATTTTCATGGGGTGATTGGGGGACCAATGACATCAGCTCCGTGAAGATTGAGTTTCACGAGCCGGCGGATGTTTTATCTGTTCACCATGGCGCCGCCAGTACCGGTGAGTTGGCCCGGCGCGTGAACGTGCCGGGCTCGTGTTGAAAAGGAGCCCGCCCGGCGTAGGCGGACGGGCTCCGGGAATGCCGCGCGGTTCTGCGGGGCGAAAGCTTAGTGATAGGTGATCACCAGCTGGGGCTTGTTGGCGTTGGTGGCGTTCTCGCCGGAGTAGAAGCCCATGTAGTCCTCGCTGGGGTCGTTGTCGTCATCCGTCCCGAAATCGATCCGGAACTGGG
>CALCHA010000042.1 GCA_937901265.1 uncultured Phycisphaerales bacterium | reverse complement strand
CCTCGATGCCGACACCCAGGCCAAGGTCGAAGATCTCCTGCAAAAACGCGCTGCCGCCCGCGCCGCCAAAGACTGGCCCACCTCCGATGCGCTGCGCAAAGAACTCACCGCCCTCAACGTCGAAGTCAAAGACACCCCCACCGGCAGCACCGTCACCCCCCGCCTCGCCCCCGCACAAACGCCCTGAGGAAGAGGGATTTATGGGTCGCCGCACTTTTTACATGACGCGGGTTGCGCTGCTGCTGGTGACGGCGCTTTCGAGCGTTGCGGCGGCTGCGCCGGATCCCTCGGACGACGGCGTGCCGATCGTCAACGCCGCCCTTTTTCTGATGCTGCTGGTGATTCTGATCTGCATCCTGCTGGCCGCGGTCGCCGTGGCCGCGGCGGTGGTGGCCATCGTGCTTTTCGCCGCGCTTTGTGCGTCGATACTCATGCTGCTCGGCATCCTGTCCACCTCCGTACTCATCGCCTTCCTCAAGCGTTCCGCCGGTTCGGGCGCGAGGGCCTTCATCATCCAGGCCGCCACCCTGCTGGGCATTCCCGCGGGGATTCTCGCGGTGTTTATCGCGGCTCATTTCGTGGCGTGGGCACCGCAGCCGCTTGTGCTGATTTTTCTGGGGGGAATCAGTGGGGCGGCCTCGGGGGCGGGCATCGGGGTGGTGGCGGCGGTCGCGTTGCGTCTGCTTTCGGCGGCGCTGGCCAGCCTCCTCGAACGTCGCCGGAAGCGCCCAACCCGCGCCCATTTCCCGACCGACGACCCGCCGCCCCTGCTTCCCCCCGATTCGCCCTGACCGCTTCACCCGCACCGCGGGCAGACGCCGTGCAGGACGACCTCCGGGTAGTGGACCGCATATTTCGCGCCGATCCCCAGCGACTCGATCAGGCCGCGGGGAATCGTCGCATCCCGCAGGCACTCGACCTTTCCGCAATTCTCGCAGACGAAGTGCGGATGCTGGTGAGCGGCGGCCGCCTGGGCGTTGCCGAGGGCGTAGCGCCAGATGCGGTCTTCGCCGCGGACGCGGTGAACGATCCCTTTGCCGGTGAAGGTGTTGAGCGTCCGATAGACGGTGACGGCGTCGGTGGCGGGGGGAAGTTTTGCGAGGACCTCGACGGCGCCCATGGGACGGGGGCTTTGCGAGAGGACGTCGAGGACGCCGGCGCGCACGGGGGTGCGGCGGAGCTTGGCCTGCTTGAGCAGGCGGTCGACCAGCGGCGTCGCGGGGGCCATCATCGAGGGGCGCGGGATCATCGTGGCTGATTTTAGCCGCCCGCGGAGGCGGCGGCCAAACATCCCGGCGTGGCCTGGTTGCGTAACCCCTTGCGGACAGGACTGCGTCCGCGTTGTCCGTGAGGAGCCATGGCCCTGAAATCCTACACCTCGACCCGGATTGGCTTGATGGCCCGCATGCGCGAAGGGCTGCACCTCTACCGCCAGCATGCCAGGGACATCCCCGAGCAGGTCCGCATCACCATTTCGCGCCTGCGTCAACTTGAAGCTCTCGTTCTCGAACACACCGGCATGACCGTCGCCAAGCAGCGGGTCCTGGAGATCGGCCCGGGACAGAAGTTGCGGCAGATGATTTATTTCGCCTGTCACAACGACGTGACCGGGGTGGACCTCGACGTCATTCCGACCGGGCTGAGGCCGGGGCCCTATTTCACGATGCTGCGGAAAAACGGGGTGATCCGCACCGGCAAGACGGTGACGCGGAAGCTGCTGGGTCTGGATTCGCAGTTCACGGCGGAGCTTCTCCGGCAGCTTGAGGTGTCGCGCACGCCGCGCCTGGACATCCGGCAAATGGATGCCACAAAACTGGCGTTTCCGGATCGGACCTTCGGCTTCGTCTTTTCCGCCAGCGTGTTCGAGCACCTGCCCGAGCCGGCGAAAGTGCTGGACGAAGTCGTTCGCGTGCTGCGGCCGGGGGGCAGCGTGTGCATCGCGTTGCATTTGTATACCAGCGACAACGGCATCCATGACCCGCGCATTTTTTCGGGCAACCGCGAGGGGATACCGCTGTGGGCGCACCTGCGCCCGGCGCACGCGCACAAGGCCTCGCCCAACACTTATCTCAACAAGCTGCGGCTGGGAGCGTGGGAAACGCTGTTGCGCGAAAAGATGCCGACCGTCCGTCTGGAACGGATGCAGTATGCGAAAGACTATTTCCTGGAGGAGGCGGCGAAGATTCGTGACGGGGGCGAGCTGGCTGATTACAGCGATGAGGAACTGGTGACGGTGGATCTGGTCGCGATCTGGAAGAAGCCGGAGCAGGGCGCGGGGGAATAAGGGGGGCGTGGGGCGATGGCGCGATAGCGCGGGGCCGTGCGGTATGCCGCGGCATCACTTGCCGAAGTCGCGTCGCCAGTCGTTGCCGGTGCGTTCCATGGCGCTGTTGGCGGCGGTGCGTCGCAGGCGGTGTAGCTGCGGCATGCCGAGGGCGAATTCCTGCATCCAGTCGCGCGCGAAGATGCCCGCCTCGGTTTCGGCAAAAATCTTGCGGATTTCGCCTTCATTGATGACGCGCGGCCCGCGGGTGCGGACGGCGAATTCACAGGTGCGGCTGCAGCCGCCGGTGAGATAATTTTCGATGCCCCCCTCATCCATCACGTCGATGACGCTGCGCAGACTGCGAATCGCCTTGGCATAGGCGAACGAGGGCGGGTAGCCGTTGTCGACCATCGTGTTGAAGCAGGCGCGCATGAGGTGGATGGCCCCGCCGTAGAGGATCTGTTCTTCGAAATTGTCGCCTTCGGTCTCGTGCTGAAAGGTCATTTCCACGACGCCGGCGCGGATGGACCAGAAGGCCCTGACGATGGCGAGGACGATTTCCCGGGCGTTGCCGGTGGCGTCGTGGTCGACGCTGACGCAGCCATAGACACCTTCGCCCTTCTGGTATTTGGCGCGGACGAATGCGCCGGGAGCGTTGGGCACGTAGAGCACGACGTTGACGTCCTTGGGCGGAACGATGGAGCCGTAGAGGATGGAGAAGCCGTGGCAGAAGCAGAGGGTCTGGCCGGCGCGGAGGTGCGGGGCAATGTCTTTTTTGTAGATGGAGGGTTGGACGGGGTCGGCGAGTTCGATGAGCAGGACGTCGGCTTTTTGGGTGGCGTCGGCGATATCCATGGCGTCGAAACCGTCGGCTGTGGCCTGCGCGCGGGACTTGGATTCCGTCGGCGGGCGTGTGCCGACGATGACGGTGCAGCCGGAATCGCGCGCGTTGGCCGCCTGCGCCTTGCCCTGGATGCCGTAGCCGATGACGGCGAGCGTTTGGCCTTTGAGGGGATCGAGGGAGACATCGGCGTCACGGTAGATGCGTTCCATGCGGAAGTCCTTCAGGGCGGGAATTGACCACAAATGTGCACAAATAGACACAAATGCGTTTTGTCTTAGAGCGTTATTTCGCGATTTACGTCTTTGTAGTAGAGGTATTTCGTGGCGACGGGGCCGGTGGCGTAGTAGCTCTGCGGGCAGAAGGGGGCCATGTAGATGAAGTCGCTGGCTTCCACTTCCATCCAGCGGTCTTCCAGATAATAGAGCCCCTTGCCGGCGAGGACGTAGAGGCCGTGCTCCATGATGTGAGTTTCGACATAGGGCAGCGAATGGCCGGGCTGGAAGGTGAAAATGTTCATGGCCATGTCGTAGGGGAGTTCGTCGGGGATTAACAGTTGGAGCTGGGCACCCGCATCGTTGTTGAAGGCCGTTCCGGCGACGCTGTCCTGCTGACCCACCAGCGGGGCGAAAGGCTCGATGCCGGGGGCGATTTCGTAGCGCTTGCGGACGAGCAGCAGTTGCGCCGCGGTCGTCGCTTTCACGGCAAACGAAGCGCCCGGCGGCACCAGCGCGAAGCCGCCGGCGGCCAAGGCGTGCCCGGCTTTCTCGATCGTGAGCGCCACCTCTCCCGAGACCACATACAGGAAGGTCTCGATCTCCGCCTCGCCGCCGCGGCCTTGCGCACCGGGCGGCAGGTCGATCAGGTACTCGACGAACTTCGCGCCCAGGGCGGGCCCGGCGAGCACGCGCACCTGGGCATCGGGCCAGAGAGGCACGCGGGAGAGGGGATAGCCTTCCAGGGGGAAGAGGGCATAGCGCGCACCGACGCGCGCCCGGGACGTCAAAAGTTGATTTTGTTGCCGCATACGGCGAATAATAGCCTGCCGCCGCGGCCTGCGAAAATCCCCGCCCCCGAATTCCTGGCCCCCGAAGTTTCCCGCCGCCGGCGCTTTGGGTCTGACCATGCTCTTCCCACAGATCATCCGCCTCCTCGACGCCGGCCAGCCGGTGGCTCTTTGCACGCTGGTGCGGGCCCGGGGCTCGACGCCGCAGCGTACCGGGGCGCAGATGCTCGTCACGCCATCGGGCGAAACGCGCGGGACGCTGGGGGGCGGGTGCGTCGAGGCGGAGGTGCGGTCGCGCGCGATGGGGTTGCTGGCGCGCGGGGAGTCGCGGCTGCTGACGTTTCGGCTGGACAGCGATTATGGGTGGGATGACGGGCTGATCTGCGGCGGGAATATGGATGTGTATGTTCATTCGCTGGTCACTCCGGGCGATGCGGGGCCGTTGGCGGAGGTGGAGGCGGCGCTGGCGGGGCGGCGGGCGGCGGTGTATTCGTTTGCGTATGCGACGGATGCGGGGGAGGCGCGGACGTTCTCGCAGACGCTCGAGCCGGTGCCGCGGTTGATCCTTGCGGGGGCGGGGCATGTGGGGCAAGCGCTGGCGGCGGTGGTGCGGGGGTTGGAGTTTGCGGTGTCGGTGATTGATGATCGGCCGGATTTTCTGTCGGCCGAGCGTTTTCCGGGGACGACGCTGCTGGCGGGGGATATCGAGGCGACGCTGCGGGCATACCCGATCGATCCGTTTACGTATGTGGTGATCGTGACGCGCGGGCACAAAAATGATGGGCGGGCGCTGGGGGCGGTGATTGGCTCGGAGGCGAAGTATCTGGGGCTGATCGGGTCGAAGCGGAAGATCGTGACGATCTTGCGGGAGCTGGCGGGGCAGGGGGTGGCGAGGGAGCGGCTGGCGGCGGTGCATGCGCCGATCGGGCTGGACATTGGGGCGGTGACGCCGGGGGAGATTGCGGTGTCGATCGCGGCGGAGCTGGTGGCGGTGCGGCGCGGGAAGGGGGCCGGGGCGGGAGGGTCGATGCGGATGGGGGAAACAGCGTGGCGGGCGGCAGCCGGGGAGTGAGAAGGCGGCGTGGGAGGAGCGGGAGGCACGAAGGCGCTCAGGCGGGACGCCGCGGCGGAGTTGGCGCGGAGCCGGGCATGGTGGGCGAACCGATGTCCGTATCAGCCCAACCATTGGGCAGCGCCGTCGGCGTGGTGCCGGTGACGGCAAAGTTGTCAA
>CALCHA010000041.1 GCA_937901265.1 uncultured Phycisphaerales bacterium | reverse complement strand
TCACGACGGCGTCGAGCTTCTCCTTGTTCCGCGCCACGGCCACCACGTGGTGCCCTTCGGCGGCCAGGGCGGCGACAATCCCCTCCCCAATGCCGCGAGATCCGCCGGTGACGTAAGCAACGCGTTTATCAGTGGGCATGGGTGTCCATTCCTCATCTTTTAAAAAAACTACGCTCAGGCGGACTTTCGGCGGGGCTTTGCCTTGGCATCCCGCCGCGCAATCGCCACCAGCGCGTGAAGCGCCGCATTTACCGCCTTTTGATCCGGGAAAAATTGCTGCAATTCAGGATCGATCGGCACAAAAAGAACGCCCTTGAATCGGGATGCGTACTTCCCCCGCTCCGCCTTGTCCCACGGAATTTCGTACTCGGCACGCATGGCCGGTTCACTTCGCCTCGAGCGGCCCGCCTTCTTCATATGCCGATCTTTCCCATGGCGTTGCCTTTCGTGCACTGATGATGCGAAGCACGGGCCCCCGCTCAACACTCACCACGAGCAGCGGGCGGCCCAGTGCCGACGACCCCAGTATAATCTCCCGATCTTCCCACAGGGAATGGTCCGGATCCGGAAAACTCAGGGCGAGCACATCTTCGAACACCGTCGTCGCTTCTTCAAAGCTCACCCCATGCTTCCTCAGGTTTGCCGCCGCTTTCCGCTCGTCCCATTCAAACCCGTCGCGCATCTTACCGGCTCGCCTCAAGCCCCGCCGCCGCCGCGTAGTTCTCCACCGTCGCCTTGCGGTCAATCTTCTTCATCATCCCGCTCAACGTCCGCCCGGGGCCCAGCTCGATCCACCGGTCAACCCCCAGCCCGCGCAGCGTCTCGATACTCTGATACCACCGCACCGGTGCCACCACCTGCTGGATGAGAAGCTTCTTCGTCATCGCCGCATCGCCGTGAAGCTGCGCAGTGACATTCGACACCACCGGCATCTTCGGCACGGCGAACTCGACCCGCTCCAGAACCTCCGCCATGCGGGCGGCTGCACTCTGCATGAAGGGCGAGTGGAACGCCCCCGCCACCTTCAACGCGATCGCCTTCACCCCCTGCTTCGACTCCGCAATCTTCGCGGCGCGCTCGCAGGCCCCAATCGCCCCCGAAAGCACGATCTGCCCCGGCGTGTTGAAATTCGCCGGCACCAGGCAATCGTCCGTCCCCGCGGTCGCTTCGCCGCAAAGCGCCGTCGCCACCGCTTCATCCGCCCCCAGCAGCGCCAGCATCGTCGACGGCGTGGCATCCGCCGCCGCCTGCATCAGCTGCCCGCGCGCCTTCACGATATCCAGCGCATCAAAAAAGTTCATCACTCCCGCAATGTGCAGAGCGGTGTACTCGCCCAGCGACAGGCCCGCCGCGAAATCGGGTGCCGCGATTTTCCCCAACTCCAGCAGCGTGTCGTAAATCGCCAGCGACGTCACAAAAATCGCCAGCTGCGCAATGTCCGTCTTGTTCAAATGCTCCTCAGGCCCCTCGAAACACACCTTCGAGAGCTCAAAGCCCAGGTGCTTGTCCGCCTGGTCATACACCCGCCGCGCCACCCCGAATCCTTCAAAATAATCCTTCCCCATCCCCACCGTCTGCGCCCCCTGTCCCGGACACAAAAGTGCTGTCGTCATAATATTTTATCCTGTCAAAATTCAACCACGCTGAGATGCAAGACCCCGCCACCCCAAGCGGCTTCGTGTCCTTCTGGCCTTCGTGGCTTCGTGCTGAATCCGAACGCGGGGATCCCCTCACAGCTTGACCGTCGCCGCCGCCCACGTGAGCCCCGCCCCGAACGCCACCATGATGATCCAATCCCCCTTGCCACAGCGGCCCGATTTGCGGGCCTCATCCAGTGCGATCGGCACGCTCGCGGCGCTGGTGTTCCCGTAGCGGTCGATGTTGATGAACACCTTCTCCTTCGGAAAACCCATCTTCTCCGTCGCCGAATCGATGATCCGCTGGTTCACCTGGTGGGGCACCACGAGCTTCACATCGTCCGCCGTCAGACCGCACGCCTCCATCGCCCGGCGCAGCGATTCGGTCATCTGGTGCACCGCAAACTTGTACACCTCCCGCCCGTTCATCTTCAAATAATGCATCCGCTCCGCCACCGTCGCCGCCGACGCCGGATGCAGCGAGCCTCCCGCGGGAATATTCAGCAGCGGCCCGCCTTCGCCGTTGGCCCCCAGGTGAAACGCCTGCACGCCCAGCTTGGGATTGTCATCGCGCACCAGCACCGCCGCCCCCGCGCCGTCGCCAAACAGGATGCAAGTATTCCGATCCGTGTAATCCACCACGCGGGACAGCGTCTCCGCCCCCACGACCAGCACCTTGCTGAAGCTGCCGTTCTGGATGAACTGCGTGGCCGTCGAGAGCGAGTAGACAAACCCGGAGCACGCCGCGTTGAGATCGAAGGCCCCGATATGCCGGGTGATGCCCAGTTGCGCCTGCTCCAGGCACGCCGCCGCGGGCGTCATCATGTCGGGCGTCAGCGTCGCCACGATGATCAGGCCCAATTCCTGGCCGGAGACCCCCGCGTCCTCCAGCGCCCGCCGCGCCGCCGCCGTCGCCAGCGTCACGGTGCTTTCGCCCGGCCCTGCGATCCGCCGCTCGCGCATGCCGGTGCGCTGGATGATCCACTCATCGGACGTCTCGACCAGCTTTTCCAGATCGGCGTTCGTGAGGCGGCGCTCCGGCAGCGCGCTGCCGGTGCCCGCGATGCGTGCCCCATATGCTGGCATGGACGTCCGTTCTCCCCAGGAAAAACA
>CALCHA010000040.1 GCA_937901265.1 uncultured Phycisphaerales bacterium | reverse complement strand
GGCAGCGCCGGCGGGGGGGGGACAGGCGGTGGGGGGGCGGGGTACATCGTGACTGGAGCAGGCCCGGCGGGCGATGGGGGTCTTGCGGGCCGGGCGGCGGCCGAGGTGTTTGCGCCCGTGGCGAGTGCGCCGCCGATTCCGGTGCCGCTGCCCCTACCTCCGGAACTCACGCAACCGGTACCGCGGCGCCCCGTGGACGCCGTGCAGGTTGCGCCAGCGCCGCTGGTCATTGGCATCGGTCCGCGCGATCTGGGCACGCCGCGGATCAAGCCGCCGCCCGAGCGTCTGGTGCCGCAGTTGGCCGTCGCACCGCCGCCCGACATTCCCGTCGCGCCTCCCGGCCCAACGCTCGGCGGCCCGCTGGCCATGGCGACGGGGCGCAGCAGTGCCGCCGGTCCGCCGCTGCTGGGCGCGGGCAATGGCGGAGGCAACGAGGACGACGATGGTCCCATCGACATCATGAGTGCGGGGTACAAGGGCATTTCGCGCAACAGCCAGGCGGGCGACGGGATGGACCGCGGACCCTCGGGGGCTGACAATCCCTCGCCGCAGGTGTTGGAGCAACCAAAGCTGGAACTGCCGATCTCGGCACAACTCCACATGCCGACGCACCGTGCGGTTTTTGAGGTGGAAGTTCTGGACACGGGAAAGATCGGCACGGTGACGCTGAAGGAATCCAGCGGCAACGCCGACGTGGATGACGCCTGCCGGGCCAACATCCTCGGCAGTCGATTGCGGCCGGCGTATGTTGCAGGCAAGCCTGTCACCCGCACGACCCCGATTGCGTACACCTTCGGACAGGATCAGGAATGAGTGCCCCGCGTCGCCGGCCTTTCGAGATCCAAGGTCGCTGGTTCGAGCGTCTTTTCCTGCGCAATCGAGCGGTCAATTCGCTGATTTCCTGTGCCGGGAAGGCCTTTCTCAGTCTGCTGGTGTATCCCCGTTTCGTGGCCCCGCATCGCTGGTCCCTGACGCGGTACGAGCTTCCGCTGACCGTCGGCAAGGCGTTCGATGGCTATCGCATTCTGCACCTTACGGACCTGCACGTCGGGCGGACGAACACCGACTATCTCGAGCGGGTGTTTCACCGCTGCCTGATGGAGAAGCCCGACCTGGTGGTCATCACGGGGGATCTGATCGACTACGAGCCTCACGCGCTGCCGCTGCTTCGCCCGCTGCTGAAGCTCCTGGCCGATGCCCGCGTGCCGGATGGGATCACGACCATCTTCGGCAACCACGATTACCACGAATATTCCTGGCGAAAGGTGGGCAAACGGTCGGCGCACCGAGCGATCAACAAGCGGCTGGTGGTGCTGGTCGAAGGGCTGGGGGTGCGGTTGTTGCGCAACGAGCAGCTCCTGCTGCGGCGCGACGACGATCGCCTTGTGATCGTCGGTCTGGATGAAATGTGGTCGGACCTTGCCGACGCGGAGGCTGCGTTCGCGGGGCTCGGCGTGAACGATCCGGTACTGTGCCTGCAGCACAACCCGGATGGCGTGGAGTTCCTGAAACCCTTTCCGTGGCAGTACATGCTCACGGGGCACTCGCATGGCGGACAGGCGCTGCTGCCGGGCGTGGGGGCACTTTACGTGCCGATGGAGCACCGCGAATACCTGCAGGGATTTTTCCACTTTGCGCCGCTGGAGGGGCAGCGGGTGGAGCGCCGCACGATGTTCGTGTCGCGCGGGTTGGGCTACTCGACGCCGATCCGCCTTCGCTGTCCACCGGAAGCGACGCTGTTCACGGTGCGCAGCGTGTGAGTGGTCGCGGTGGTCAGGGGGCGGGTGCGACGGAGGAATCCTTCCGCTGCAACGCGTCGGTGACGGGTTTTCCCGAGACATTTTTCGGCAGAGGGATGCCTAAAAAGTAGCAGGCGGTGGCAAAGGTGTCTTCGGTGTGGATGGTGTGGTCGCGGTCGCGCGTGAGGTCATAGCCCCTGCGGATGCCCGGCCCCGCGGCGATCCAGGGGATGAAGTGGGAGCGCTGGTAG
>CALCHA010000039.1 GCA_937901265.1 uncultured Phycisphaerales bacterium | reverse complement strand
TCCGCATTCAGAATTCCGCCCGCTCATTCCTCGCGGGACTTCTCCCAGGTCAAAGCGGCGCCTTGCAGGACCAGGTCGGGGATGAAGGAATCCACCAGGCCTTCGGTGTTGCCCAGCAGCGCGGTGGCGTCGCCGCCGGTGGCGACCACGTGCGGCCAGGCGCCCAGGGCCGTCGCATAGCGTTCCAGCAGCTCGCGGATCGCTCCGCGCATACCGACGTACAGGCCCAGATTCATCGCCTCCTGCGTGGAGCGGCCATAGGGGACATCGTCGGCAGGGGGGGTGAGGATCGCGTCGGGCAATTGGGCGGTGAAAGCGTGGAGGGCCTTGGCCGCCATGTGCAGGCCGGGGGCGATGGCGCCACCGCGGAAGATGCCCTCATCGTCGATGCAGTCGACCACCAGGGCCGAGCCAAGGTGAACGATGACGCAGGCCTTTTCGACATTCACGTAGGCGGCCATGGCTGCGAGCAGGCGGTCCTGCCCGACGGTGGATTCCTCGGTGAGGGCGGTGGTCAGGGGGACGGCCAGGTCGCGTCCGATGGTGCGCACGGTGGCGGGGGTGTACTGCCGCGCGGAGGCGGCGATGCGGTCGGCGATCGCGGGGACGACCGACGCGACGATGATTTCGGTTTCCTCATCCTCGGCTTCCCGGGTCTCGCGCTGCGCCTTTTCAAAGAGCGTCTTGAGGGTGGCCGCGAGTTCGTTGTCGAGCTCGGCGTGGGTCAGGCGCGTTGCGGGATCCTGCGCTTTGCCGCGGGTAAACACGTTGAAACCGACGCGGGAATTGCCGACATCGATGGCCAGTACACTCATGGGGGGCTCCACTGCAGCATTGCGAATTCAGCATTCCGAAGGCGGATCAAACGTCGGTCTTTTTCCGCGTGTAGAACTTGCCTTTGCGTCCGTCGTCGGCCTTCATGGCCTCGATCTCCGCCGCGAGGTCAGGGTCGGGAGCGGGTGCCTCGGGCGGGGCGGGCGCAGGGACCGCCAGCTTTTTCTTCACGCGTTCGGTATGGGCGGCTTTACGCTGTTTGGCGGTGAGGCGCTTGGTCGTTCCCACGGGTTCGATGGTGGTGCGTTTGAGCTTTTCGGATTTCTTTGCACCGGCTTTTCCAAGGGCTTTGGCGGGGGGGACGGCCGTGCCCTGGCCATCGACGAACCGCTCGGTGCGGCGCGGGCCGGGCAGGGGATCGGCGGCGACTTCCGGGGCGGCTTTCTTGCGCAGCGCTTTGGGCAGCGGCGCGGCTTCGGCCTCCTCCTCGGTCATCGCCAGCGTGTCCTCTTCCTCATCGACCGCCTCCCAGGCCTCGTCGTCGGCCTCACCCTCTGCATACTCGAACATTTCCGATTCCGGCCGCACGGTTTCCACCACAGGGGGGACGTAGGGCTTTTCCTTGACCAGCGGCTCGGACGCCGGGGCGCGCTGGACGGCCTGCCACAGGGCTTCGAGGAGCGGCCGCAGGCCGGTGCCGGCGACGGCCGAGAGGGCAAAGACCTGTTTTCCGGGGAGGGCGGTGCGGAGATCCGCGAGCGCTTCGCTGGCGCCGCTCAGGTCCATTTTGTTGGCGACGAGGATTTCGGTTTTGCGGGCCAGCTTGGGGGAGTAGGCCTCAAGTTCGCCGCGAATCTGGCGGTAAGCGTCGATGGGGTTGGTGTTGTCGACGGGCAGGATGTCGATCATGTGGACAAGGACGCGGGTGCGTTCGATGTGCCGCAGGAAATCCAGGCCCAGACCGGCGCCTTCGGAGGCCCCTTCGATGAGGCCGGGGATGTCGGCGATGACGAGTCGCCGTTCGGCATCGAGTTCGGCGATGCCCAACTGCGGCATGAGGGTGGTGAAGGGATAGTCGGCGATTTTCGGCCGGGCGGCGGAGAGCCTCGAGAGGAGCGTGCTCTTGCCGGCGTTGGGCAGGCCGACG
>CALCHA010000038.1 GCA_937901265.1 uncultured Phycisphaerales bacterium | reverse complement strand
AACTTACCACTCCACAAAATCCCCCCCTCCTCCGCATCCCTCCGGCCCTCCGCCTCTCCGCGTTAAAACCCGAGTTGTACTGGCAAAGATTACCCATCCTCTTGACGATGGGCCCTCCAATCCGAACATTCTCCACGCCTGCACTCCCAGACTCTCTGGCAACCGCTTCGCCGCGGCGGGCGGCGTGTGGTTTGGGGGCGGGGCGGTGATACAATGGGGCGGAGAGGTTTGGGGCGGAAGTCTTTTTGCGAGGCGGAATGGGAGCAGAGGCGTTGCACATCCTGGCGATGCGGGCGGGGCCGCTGGACTTCGGGGAGCCACTATGGCTGCTCGCGCTGATGGCGTTGGTTCCGATCGTCTATTGGTGGAAGACCTCGCGCGTGCCGGGCTCGCCACTGCGTCGCGGGGTGTCGTTGGCGGTGCGCTGCGTGCTGGTGACAGGGATCGTGCTGGCGCTGGCGGGGACGCGACTGGTCTGGTCAAGCAAGGGCATCTGCGTCCTGTTCGTGATGGATCAGTCGCAGAGCGTGCCCGCCCCGGCGCTCAACATTGTGCGCGAGCGCATCCACAACGAAATTCAGAAAATGGGGCGGGACGATCAGTTCGCGATCGTGGAGTTTGGCGGGGATGCGGTCATCGAGAGCGTCCCCTCGCCCAAGGGCAAGATCCCGCCCGAGGCCAAGGTGGCCGATCCCGGCCGGACCGACATCGCGCGGGCGCTGCGGCTGGCGATGGCGACGTTTCCCGCGGATCGGCAGAAGCGGATTGTGCTGTTTTCCGATGGCAATCAGAACAGCGGCGATGCCCTGAAAGAAGCGCGGATCGCGGCGGCCAACGCGGTGGATGTGGACGTGATGATGGTCTCGGCGCAGCAGGGCCACGAGGTGATGGTGGAGCAGCTCGTCGTGCCGCCGCGGGTGCGTAAAGATGCACACTTTGTCGTGCGCGCCATCATTTCCGCCGACGTGCCTCAGTCCGCGAAGCTGCTGCTGATGCGTGACGGCTCGCCGCTGCAGCCGCTGCAGGTGCAGCTCAAGGCGGGGAGCAACGTCATCGACATCCCGCAGGAGGGGCTCGCCGATGGAGGCTTTCACGAATACCAGGTGACCGTGCAGCCCGGCGACGCGGATTTTGACACGTTCGCCGCCAACAACACCGGCTACGCGTTCACCCAAATCGACGCACCCGGCAAGGTGCTGCTGGTGCATGGAAATGGCGCTCCAGGGCGCGGACAGGCGGGGCGCCAGTTCCAGCT
>CALCHA010000037.1 GCA_937901265.1 uncultured Phycisphaerales bacterium | reverse complement strand
CTGGATCAGCCGGTGAAGACTTATTCCTCGGGGATGAAGCTGCGGTTGGCGTTTGCCTGCACGATCGCGCTCGATCCGGACATTCTGATTGTGGATGAAGCGTTGGCGGTGGGGGATGAGGCATTTCAGCGGAAGTGTTTTGCGCGGATCAAGATGCTGCAGGAACGCGGCTGCACGGTGCTCTTCGTGTCGCACGCTGGCCACCAGATTATTGAATTGTGCGACCATGCGGTGCTGCTGGATGCGGGCGAGAAGCTGCTGGTGGGGGAACCCAAGCGGGTGGTGAGTCAGTACCACCGGATGATTTTCAGTCCGGCGGAGAAGCTCGAGGAGCTGCGGGCGGAGATTCGCGCGGGGGCGAGCGGGGCGGAGGTGCCCGAGAAGGTGGAGGCGGCGCCGGTGGGCGCGGACGCGGAGGATTTTTACGATTCGGGGATGAAGCCGCAGTCGACGCTGGTGTATCCGTCGCTCGGGGCGCGCATTGAAGAGCCCTGCATGGAGCGGGCGGACGGAACGCGGGTGAATCTGCTGAAGCGCGGGCGGACCTATGCCTATCGCTACGATGTGGCCTTCGGGAGCGCAGCGCGGCGGGTCCGGTTTGGGATGCTGGTCAAGACGGTCGGGGGGTTTGAACTGGGCGGCGCGGTATCGCACACGCTCGAGCAGCGGATCGAGGACGTGCCGGCAGGGTCGGTGGTGACGGTGCGCTTCGAGTTTCCCTGCGGGCTGCAGCCGGGGATTTATTTTTTGAACGCGGGGGTCACGGCAGACGTGGAGGGCTCGGAGACCTTCCTGCACCGGATCGTGGATGCGGCGATGTTCCGCGTGCAGCCGGAGGCAGGGGCGCTGGCGACCGGGGCGCTGGACCTGGGCTTTCGCCCGGCGGTGGAGGTGCGGCAGGTGATGTCCGAAACGGAGAGCGTGACGTGATGGAACCCCTTCTCGGTGCCGGTGCGATGCCGGTGATACTGGCGGGCATGCATCGTTCGGGCACGAGCTTCGCGGCGTCGGTGCTGCAGGCGGCGGGGGTGGCGATGGGGGAGCGGATGTATGCCGCGGACCGGGGGAATGTGAAGGGGCACTTTGAGGATATGGATTTTCTGGAGGTGCACCGCGCGGCGCTGGCGGAGTTGGGTCTGGATGAGACGGGGTGGACGGAGGCCTCGCCGCTGAATCTTCCCGCGGCGGTGGCGGCGCAGGGGCGGGCGCTGGCGGCAGGGCGGGCGGCGGCATTTGACGCTGGGGGTGCCAGCGCCTGGGGCTGGAAGGATCCGCGGACGACGTTGTTTCTGGATGACTGGCGCGAGCTCCTGCCCGGGGCCCGGTTCGTGCTGATGTACCGGGAGCCGTGGGAAGTCGCGGACTCGCTCTTTCGCCGCGCGACCGACAAGGGGCTGCTGGAGAATCCCCGCCGGGCGGTGGACATGTGGAATGCGTACAACCGGCGCGTGGTCGCCTTTGCGCGGCGGCACCCGGAGCAGACGCTGATCATCAGCAACGACGCGGCGACCGCGGATGCAGGGGCGTTTGTGGCGGCGGTGAACGGCAAGTTCGGGTTGCATCTCGATCCGCCGCCCGAGGCGATTTTCGATCCCGAGGTGATGATCAAGCAGGAGGCCGGGAGCTGGCGCGAAGGGGTGGTCGCGGATTTGTCGCCCGAAGCGCTGGCGCTGTATGGGGAGCTGCAGGCGTTGGCCGCGATGAAGGGGCGCGATGCGACGACAAGCGTCGATCGGCAGGGACAGGCGGAGCAACTCGTGCGCGAGTGGGCGCAGCAGCGCGTGGGACGGGTGAAGAACCGGGAGCTGCAGGGGGCCCTCGACGGGCTGGTGGTGAAATATGGGCGGGTCTATTCGGAGGGGATAAGCCTGCGGCGGCAACTGGCGCGGGCGGGGGCGATCATTGGCGTGATGGCCGAGGTCGAGGCGCGGCCGCGCGGGCTGGGGGCGAGCGTGAAGGGGGCCCTCCGGCGGCCGGTGTGGGAAACGGCGGCGCTGCGGCCGATCGCGGCGGTCGAGGATCCGGAAGGGGCGCTGCCGGAGGTGGGGCTGCTGCTGCGGCATCTTTTCGCGGGGCCCTTCGAGCCCGGGCGATACAGCGGGCGGATCACGTTGAAAGGTGCCACGGAGGCGCGGTTGGCGTTTGCCGGCGCGGGCGGAGTGGAGATCGTCGGTGCGCTGGGGACTTCCGGGGCGGACGATGTGGCGCTCTGCGAGTTGACGCTGACCGAGGGGGCCGCCATCGGCATGATCAGCCTGCCGGTGGGGGGCGAGGTCGTGGGCTTCCGGATGGAGCGGCAATAAGCCGTGGAGCGAGGCAGGGACACGCGATAGGATGAGGGAGGGGCTGAGTTGAAAGGAACTTCATGGCAGCGACGGTGTGCGATCATCCGATGATTCGGCAGGCCCTGGGGGAGTTGCGGAAGAAGGAGACGCCGCCGCTGGAATTTCGGTCGCGCGTGGGGGAATTGGCGCGCTATCTGACCTATGAAGCCGCGCGCGATCTGGCGGTGGCGAGCTATGAGATCGAAACGCCGGTGATGAAAACGACCGCCGAGCGCGTGGCGGAGGAGCGGATCATCCTGGCCCCGATCCTGCGGGCCGGGCTGGCGATGATCGAGGGGGCGATGGCCACATTTCCGCATGCCCAGGTGCGGCACATTGGGATCTTCCGCGATGAGGCGACCGCGCTGCCGGTGGAATATTACGTGAAGCTGCCGCGGGTGCTCGATCCCGAGACGCTGGTGATCATTCTGGATCCGATGCTGGCGACGGGGGGCAGTGCCTGCATGGCCCTGGATGCGTTTCGCCGCCGCGGCGTCACGCGGTTCAAGTTTGTGTGCCTGATTGCGGCCCCCGAGGGGGTGGCGGCGGTCGAGGCCTGTGCGCCGGGGGTGCCCATCTATACCGCGAGCGTGGACGAGCGGCTGAATGAGAAGAAGTTCATCGTGCCGGGGCTGGGCGACGCGGGAGATCGCTGCTTCGGCACGACGTGACGCAGGGTGAGCAGGGGCGAGGACCGTGCGGTTCAGGGCGGGCGGGGACAACGGCCTTTGTGGCGGCGGCTATGTGCGAGGTAAGCCCAGCAGGTCGAAAGGATTGATGGCTGTGATTTCGGTGAAGGGGGTGAAGTCGGCGTCGTTGAAGGTGAGAATTTTGGAGAGGCCGTGGGTGAGCATGACGGCAACGTGGCGGGCATCGAAGACGCGGCGGTTGGTGGGGAAGTATTTGGCAAGAAGGGATTCGAGGGTGGGGAAGATGGCGGGGGAGTCGGAGAGGAGGGGATAAACGGCTTTGATTCTGGAAATCTCAAGGAGTGCTTGTTGGGGGGGCAAGGCCAAGCCATTGTGGGTACGGGTGCAGATAGCATAAAACTCAACCAGAACCTGGGGCGAGACGGCGAAACGTTCCCGGTCGCGGGCGCGCAGGAGGGCGACGGCGTCGACTGCCGGCTGATGGTGGGGATGTCCAGTCTGAATGCTGCGAGCAAGGATATTGGTATCGAGGAAGATCATCGAAGAAAGTCCTCGTAGATGGCATCGCGGCTGTCATCGCCGAGGCGGATTTCGGGGCGGTCGTCGGCCCATGATCGCAAACGAGCGATCCAAGCGGCAATACCCTCGGGGGAGTTGTCGAGGCCGGGGTGGTTGGGGTCCATACCGGCGGGAATAGGATGGGCCTGCGGCGCACTGTCGAGCACCTTCACTTGCAAGCGGTGACCCGCGAGTTGGGGGGCGTGCTGCAGGATTTCTTCCCAAGTGCCTTCGAAGATGGTAGCGACAACAGCAGACGGGCGGGGAATCGCGGACATGGGACGCTCCGAGAAAACAGTCAGGGAATTATAGCGACGCGGAGCGCGAACGACTTGCTGAAGAAATGGCCGGGGAGTGAATCAGTTCGTGGCGAGCGCCTGCACGACCGGGGCCGGCGCGGGCGAGGGGCTCGCGGCGACGGTGCTGCGGTTGATCAGGCGGGCCCCCAGAGCCAGGGCCGCCAGGAGGATGAGAGTAAGCGTAAAGGTGGTCGGACGCATGGTCGCCAATCCTGTGCAAACCTGGGGGCCGGTGCTTGAGGCCCGGCGAAGGGCGGCTGGGCTGGGTTGCTGACGCCGGCGTCAGCCGCTGGGCCTGATCGTTGAGATACGCGGTGCCCGCGGGTGCAATCCGCAGCGGTCGGGGGTGCCGCGCAACGGGGACAACTTCCACAGACACCGCAGGTTGACCTAAGTTGGCGGCCAGTTGGGGGCGATCCGAGGGGACGCGTCGCGGCTGCAATGGTAGGATGGGGCCCTTTCCCTTCGATCGCCCCTCGGGCGGAGCTTGTGAGGATGTTGAGATGGTCGATGCCGACGCTTTGGCTGGGTTGCGGGAGAAAATTGATGAGCTGGATCGCCGCCTCGTCGAACTGCTGAACGCCCGCGCGCGCATCGTGATTGACATCGGCAAGGTCAAGCACCAGAGCGGCACGCCGGTCTACGCCCCGGACCGCGAGAAAATCGTCCTTGAACGCATCCGCAAGGCCAACCGCGACGTCGCCGGTGTCCTGCCCGATTCCTGCCTCGAAGCGATCTACCGCGAACTCATGTCCGGCAGCTTCGCGCTGGAAAAGCCCCTCCGCATCGCCTACCTCGGACCCCAGGGCAGCTTCAGCCATCTGGCGAGCGTCAAAAAATTCGGCAGCAGCGTGGAGCACGTCCCCGTCGTCGCCATCGCCTCCGTCTTCGATGAAGTCGGCCGCGGCCACGCCGACCTCGGCCTTGTCCCGATCGAAAACTCCACCATCGGCGGCGTCGTCGAATCGATGGACGCCTTCCTCGAACATCCCCACGTCACGATCGTCGCCGAGGTCCTCATCGCCATCCACAGCCACCTGCTCGCCAACTGCGCGCCGGAGGACGTGAAGGTGATCTACTCCAAGGCCGAGGCCATGGACCAGTGCCGCTCGTGGCTGGATGCGACCTTCCGCGATGCCCAGCGGATCGCCGTGGGCTCCAGCAGCAAGGCCGCGGAGATGGCGGCGCAGCAGGCGGAAAAAGGGGTCGCGGCCATCGGCTCAAGCCTGGCGGCGGAGGTCTATGGCCTCAAGACGCTCTTCGCCAACATCGAGGACAACCCCAACAACGTCACGCGGTTTTTCGTCATCGGCAAGGTCGGCGCCGGCGGCGGGCCGGGTGGGGCGGCCAAGCGCACCGGCGACGACAAGACCTCGATCATCTTCACCACCGCGCACAAGAGCGGGGCCCTCGTGGACGTCCTCGACGTGTTTCGACGCTACGGCATCAACCTGACGAACATCGACACCCGGCCGAGCCAGAAGCGGAATTTTGAGTATTACTTCTTCGTCGACCTCGCCGGGCACATTGAAGATGAGGGCGTGACCAGGGCTCTGGAGGAGGTTCGCGGGCACTGTCTGCAGCTCGCGGTGCTGGGGAGTTTTCCGCGGGCGCTGGAGGTGTTGTAAGCACACCGTTTTCGAATTCAGCACGAAGACACGAAGGACGCAAGGGCACGAAGGACGAGGGCATTGAATAAACGGCGCGGTGGGGCGTTGGATTGGAGCTGGAACTTCTTTTTTTGGGAGCTGATCGCGATGATGAAATGGATGGCGGTTGGCGCGCTGGTGATCGGGGGAATGGCAACGCTGCTGCCGGCGCAGACGTTGCCGGGGGCGGTGGCCGGACGTGGCAATGGTCGCGGCGGCGTCGCGCGGCCCAATATGGCCGCCTTCTATCACCTCGGTCCCGATTCGCTTCCCCAGCCCGGCGTGCCCCATGGCAAGCTCGTCGGCCCCTTGACCCTGCCCACCAGGGCTTACGCAGGCCCCGTCCCCGTCACGACCAGGCAGAACGGCGATAACTCCCTCACCGCCCTCTCAGCCGCGGCGACGCAGCCCATGGCCTATGTGCATGGCTACTGGGTGTACGTTCCGGCGCAGTACGATCCCGCCAAGGCGGCCGCCCTTATCGTGTTCAACGACGGCCAACCCATGAAGGACGAGCAAGGCAGCGTCCGCGCCATCAACGTCATCGACAACCTCACCTATCGCCGCGAGATGCCCGTCGCCATCACCATCTTCCTCGATCCCGGCCGACCCGCCGGCACGCCCGAGCCCGACCTCTCGCGCGACTGGGGAGACAACACCACGCTGCGGCCCTGGGAGTATCAGTCGCTCGACGGCCGCTACGCCCGCGTGGTCTGCGACGAGCTGCTGCCGGAGGTGGAAAAGGCCTACAACATTTCGCCCGACCCGGAAATGCACGCCATCATGGGCGCCAGCTCCGGCGGGATCGCGGCCTTTACCGTCGCCTGGGATCGCCCCGACAAGTTCCGCAAGGTGATCACCATCGTCGGCAGCTTCACGCGCATCCGCGGCGGGGAGGGTGACAGCTATCCAGAGAAGGTCGCCGCCGCTGAGAAAAAGCCGCTCCGCCTCTTTATGCAGGATGGCGTCAACGACAATCGCAACGCCGACCCGACGCTCGACTGGCACGTGCAGAACGTGCGCCTGATGGAGGCCCTCAAGGCCAGAAGCTACGATCTCAACTACGAGTGGGGCATCGGCCTGCATGGGCAGAAGCAGGGCGGGGCGAACCTCCCGGAGATGATGCGCTGGTTGTGGCGCGATTATCCGCGCGGCGATGAGCGAACGTTTAACGCAGCGGCAACCCAGGCCGGCGGGTGATGCCGCAAATGGATTCAGCACGACGACACGAAGAAACGAAGGCCACGAAGGTTCTTTTAGGGTGAACTTGATGAAAATGCACGCGGTTATGGATTGTGTGGCGCTGGTGCTGGTGCTGGCGGCAACTGCGGCGGCACGCGGGGAGACCATCGATCTCTCCAAACCCCCCGCCGCACCGATCGACGCAACCCTCGGTATGGGCGGCCCGGGGGCGAAAAATCCCGCCGGCGTCGAGATCAACGTCAACACCCAATACCTCACCCTCGGCGGCAAGCCCTGGATGCCGGTCATGGGCGAGTTCCACTACATGCGCTACCCGCGGGCCCAGTGGGACCAGGAACTCAAAAAAATGAAGGCCGGCGGCATCACCATCGTCTCCACCTACGTCGTCTGGATTTTCCAGGAGGAAAACCAGGGCAAGTTTGATTGGGCGGGCAACAAGGACCTGGGGGCGTTCGTGCAGGCTTGCGCCAACAACGGCCTGCAGGTGTCGCTGCGCATCGGGCCCTGGGTGCACTCCGAAGCACGCAACGGCGGCATCCCGGATTGGGTCGTGGAACAGGCAGGCAAGGGCGTTCGCACCTCCGATGCAAAGTTCCTGGGCTTCACCCGCACGCTCTACCAGCAGATCTTCGACCAGGTGAAGGGCCAGATGTGGAAAGATGGCGGCCCGATCGTCGCGGTG
>CALCHA010000036.1 GCA_937901265.1 uncultured Phycisphaerales bacterium | reverse complement strand
CTGGGCTTTTTCGTCCCTGCAAAAAAAGAATGGGTGCGCTGGAAACAGCGCACCCATCCGTGGCGTTGCGATTCTGCCCGGGCAGCCTGCCGCGGGGGCTCCGTCAGGTCAGGAGGGCGCTGTAGCCTGCCATATTGAAGCCTTGATAGGGGGTGCCCGGCTCGTTGAGCTGCATGATCTGGGAGTGATCGGTGCCCTTGAAGATGGTGATTTCGCGGCCGAGGCCGCGGCCGACGCCCACGATCACGTCGGCCTTGCCGTCACCGTCCTGATCGATGGAGGCGACGCTGACGCCGGTGGTGGTGCCGAAGGGGTTGTAGAGGCTCAGCAGGCTGCCGTCGGCACCGCTGAGGATGGTGATCGTCGCCGCGAGGCCAATGCCGGTGGCGGTGATGATGTCGGCGTGGCCGTCGCCGTTGATGTCGCCGGCGGCGACGCGGATGCCGCCGGAGAAGCCGTGACGGTCAAGAACGAAGGTGCGGAGGATGGGCAGGGAGGTGGTGCCGCTGTAAACCTGGACGATCGGGCCGCCGCCGATCTTGGGGGTGCAGATGATGTCGGCGACGCCGTCGTTATCCACATCTCCGACGGCGATATTGACCCCGCCATGGAAGACGGTGGGGAAGGCGTAGAAGGAGCGGACAATGAAGTTGGTGTCGCCGTTGAAGACGCGGACGTGAGGCCCGCCGCCGGCGCCTGCACCGACGGCAATGTCCGCGCGGCCATCCTCGGTGAAGTCGGCGGAGGCGACGTTGATCCCCCCGAGGAACGCGGGATCAAACGCCATGAACTGCTGGACCATCGTGCCACTGGTCGTAAAGACGCGCACCAGCGGCACGGTCCCGGGCGTGGTGGGCCCGGTGATGATCTCCGGCTCGTGGTCGCCGTCGACATCGCCGAGGGCGACCGAGACGCCACCCTTGTAGCTGAGAGGGTAGGGGTTAAAGGCGATGATGGTGGCGCCGGTGTGGGAATTGACGAGGGTCACCTGACCGCCGTTGATCGCCCCCAGGGCCACGAAGGAGGGCAAGCCGTCGAGCAGCAAGCGTCCTTCGAGTTCTTCGAGAAGGGGCGAACTGGGCTTTTTCGAACGCGCACGACGAGCGGATTGCATAGAAGCTCCCACAAAAGAACCGGTGCTGGAGTCAGCGACCGAGAAAAACGAACGTCCCAACGCTGCTAAGGATACTTGCCGCGGCTCAACTGACAAGGAAAATACGTTCCGCGAGGCAAGGAACCGGCAGACGGGGCGTGCCTGAGTCGCCTCTCGAGGGCATTAGCGCGGGGCTGTTGCGGGTTGTGTCGACGCTCCCGCCGCGGGCGGTAAGGGCAGCAGCAGCCGCCGGTTGTCCCAATCCCGCGGGCCCTTGCTGATGTCCACGAGCCCCCCTCGGTCATCGCTGATTCCCAGCCCGACGAAATCCATGCCCTGGACCATATTTGGCGGGAGGCGGGTTTTTTCCGTCCAGAGCTGATGCTCGTGCACCCATGATTTTTGCGCATCCTGCACATAATCCGCCTGCCGCTGGGGCGGGGCGACCTTGCCGACATCCGCGCGGGTCAGCAGGTGGACGGCGACGTGGTCATTCAGCCGCACCTGATGAAGGCTCTCCCAGACGAGAGTCATCTCGACGCCGCCGTCGGCTTGGCGCTGCAGGGCAGCCCCGTGGAGGAGCAGATCGTTCCCGAAGACCACCCCGCGCGACGCCGGCAGGGTCTGATCGAGGAGCGTCGAGAGGCTGGCGACCGTCTGCCCGGTCGATGCCCGCCAGACGGGCCGATGCTCCAGCGCCACGACGAGGGCCCACAGGCACCCGATCACCAGCAGGTCCACCAGCACCACCCGCAGGCCGGGGTTGAGCCACTCCGCGAAAAAGGAGCGCATTCGGGCCCCAGGCGTTTCGAGGGAGGCCTGCAGTTCTCGGGTGCGGGGACCGGGCGGGTTGGCGGTGGGGCGAGAGGAGGAGGTGGGGCGGTCGCTGTCACCGCGCCGCCGCGGCCAGAGGTTGATGATAGCCGTGCGGAAAGGCCGTTCGACGGCCGACCAGATCAGGTGGGAGGTCATCAGCACGAGCGCCGCGTAGAGCGGAAAGACGATCCAGAGAGGCAGGGACTTGAGCGCGGAAAATTTCCAGGCATAGGTGCGCTGCAGGACCTGGTGGGTGAGGTACACGCTGAAGCTGATCTCCCCCAGCAGCACGCCCAGGGGCGCAGAGAGAGCGTGGGAAATCCAGCCCCGTTCCAGCGCCATCACGAACACAAGCAGGGCGAAGGAGATGCACACGACCCCCCCGCCGTGCAGCCATTCATACCCGGGCAGGCCCAGCCAGTGGATGTGGAGGACCGGCAGGGAGAGCCGTTCGCTGAGAGCCATGTTGAGCACGACGAGGCCGACGGCGAGCATTTCGAGGAGCGTTCCCATCACGCGGTCGAGGCGAAGCCTGGGTTCGAGCTTCTTCCAGACCATGGCGGTGAACATGCCAAGCGTGAACTCGAAGACGCGCGCCAGCGGATTGACGTAGACCAGGCCGGAGATGATCGGTTCCTGCCGCGGGCGCGAGGGCAGGTAATCGGGAAGCTGCAGGTGGACCGCCAGCGCGATCAGCCCGAGGGCACAACCCAGTGCCAGGGCCATTTTCCACCACCAGGTGCGAT
>CALCHA010000035.1 GCA_937901265.1 uncultured Phycisphaerales bacterium | reverse complement strand
GAAGGAGACGAATTGCCGTTTCCCGGGAGTCGGGGGCTTGCCGGTCGGCTGTGCCTGGGGGACATGGCCTGGGCGGTAGGTGGGGGTGGGGCTGAGGCTGGCCGACGCACTGACGGGTTGAGCCGCGGCGGTTTCCGCAATTATTCACATCCTTCGGAGAAATTTCGTAAAGCGCTATTTTCTCAGACCAGCCTCCTAATGTAAAATCCTGCCCATCCAGAAGTACCAAAATTTTTCCCGGGCCGGCTTTCCCTCAAGGAACCCGGGCGGCCTTCGCCGATAAAAGGCAATCGTCCCATTGCCGATAATTCGCCCCGTCACTGTGTTACCCCTGTCCCTCTGCGTGGAGAAACCCCTATGAAGCGCTCTCTGTTCGCCGCACTCGCGGCTGGTCTGCTGGTCGCCGTCGCTCCCGCCCTCACCGGCTGCAACGGTGCCCGTGATACCGCCTTCAAGGTGGGTGCCCAGGCCGATGGCCGCGGCTTCTCCCGCCCGACCCTCGTGCGCGTCGACCGCCAGCGCGTCTATGGCCTCTTCGTGCCGCTGAACTACAACCCCGCCACCAAATACCCCGTCATCATCTTCCTCCATGGCATGGGCGAAGGCGGCAACGATGCCAAGGCCAATCTCCGCGTCGGTCTGGCCCCCTTCGTCGCCGACCGCGCCAACGACTTCCCCTTCATCTGCATCTTCCCGCAATCGCCCGACGGCAGCTGGAATGAAAACTCCCAGTCCGCCGCCGACGTCATCGCTGAACTCGATGAGGTCTCCAGAAAATACAACGTCGACCAAGACCGTGTCTCGCTGACCGGCCTCTCGACCGGCGGCTACGGCACCTGGGCGATCGGCGCCAAGTACCACGACCGCTTCGCCGCGCTGGTGCCGATGGGCTCCTCGTCGTCCGATGGCAAGGATGCCGCGATCCTCAAAGACATGCCGATCCGCTCCTACCACAACTCGATGGACATGTTCGCTGGCGTCTGGAACGACACCGGCATGGTCTCGAAGCTCAAATCCATGGGCGGCGACGCCGAGGTGACCGTCTACACCGCCGTCGGCCACGACTGCTGGGAAACCGCCTATGCCTCGCCGGAACTGTTCACATGGCTGCTGCAGCAGCGCCGCAAGGGTGCCCCGATGCTCCCCGCACGGACGAGCTCCAGCATCGCCCCCAGCCATCCCCTGACCACCCCCGTGATCGCCCCCGTCACCAACTCGATCGCCCGTCACGACGCGATCCCGACGCCCTACTAACCGACCGCTCCAATTTGCAAACTCCGCGAGGCACGCCCCATCCGGCGTGCCTCTTTTCTTGAACCCCGCTATTCTTCTGGCATGGCTCCGCCCACCGACCCCCCCGCTTTCTCCGCCTCCCCGTCGCGACCCCGCGCCCGCCGCGCCGCCCGGCTGGTGCTTTATGTCCTGCTGCTGCTGCTGGCCTGCGGCGCGATCTGGTGGATTGATCGCGGGGCCATGCTCACCAACAGCGTCACGATCCCGACCACGCGAGCGGCGGTCCCCTGATAGGGATGCCCGTTGATTTTCGCGCATGGCGAACAACAGACCCGCGACCGTCAGGGCTTAAGATTCCAGACATTCTTGTCGAGGGATGGAAACGTCGTTCTTCGAGACTCCAGACGGAAACACGAAGGGACGAAGGGCCCACGAAGGGCACAAAGGCGCTGACCCAAATCGCGAGATCCCCTCCAGTTTTGGAACGCTTTCAGAGCAACGTGGCCACGCTCTGCCAGACCCCTTCGTGAACTTCGTGGGTCCTTCGTTCGTTCGTGTTAGGGTCTGGACGCGCGATGACGAACGTTTCCGTTCCTGCATAAGGAATGTGGAATCTTGAGCCATCAGCGAGCCGACCGGTGTGATCGAAAAGGAAGATGGTCGCTCCCTGACGGTCGCGGCTCTGAAGACACTGCTGCGTGCGAAACAGGTGGAATCCTTATGATCCCTCTCAGCTGCGGGGGTCACCCATCAGCCGCCGCGCCGCCGCCAGCGCCGCCACCGCGTCTGCGAACTCGCCCTCCAGTTGGCGATCATAGAGCGCGTCGAGCCATCCTTTGAACGTCGGGCCCGGGTGGGCCCCCATGCCGATCAGCACCTGCCCCGTCACATGGGGCGGCGGCGCGACGCCCTCTTCGCGCAGGCTCGCCACCCGTTCCGCAAAGGCCAGCATCTCCTCGCCCCGGTCGGGCTCCGCACGATAGAGCGCCTCGAGTCCCTGCCATTCCCGGTGCGCCATCAGCCGCTTCGTCGCGGCTTTGGACAGATCTTCCCACGCTTCCACCAGCGGCCGTTTCGCGGCCAGCCACGCCAGCGCCTCGCTCTCCTCGTTGCTCAGCATCAGCCTGCGACGCAGCACCGGCACCATCGGCGCCGCATCCGCCCCCACATCGCGCAGCAGCGCCGCCAGCGCCACATGCCGCCGCGTTCCCGTGGGCAGATTCGCCAGCGTCGCGAAGAGTCGCTCCGTTCCGGCGGAAAACCCGAAGACGCCTTCAAACATCGTCGGCAGCTCGGCCAGCAGCCGCGCGGCCGCTGCGCGGGCGGGGTGCTCCAGCATCATCCGCACCTCCTCACCGATACGTTCACGCGAAATTCCGCCGATGTTCCCCTGCAGCTGCGCCATCGCCTCCCAGGTCTCCGGGGCGATGGCAAATTCCAGCCGGGCGGCGAAGCGCACGGCGCGAAGCATTCGCAGGTGGTCCTCGCCGAAACGCTCGCGTGCCGATCCGATCGCTCGCAGGACCTTGGCCTCAATGTCCGCTCGCCCCCCGACATAATCGTGCAGCACCTTTGCCAGCGGGTCGAAAAAAAGCCCGTTGCAGGTGAAATCGCGTCGCCGGGCGTCTTCCTCGGCAGTGGTGAAGCGCACGGCATCGGGGTGGCGCCCGTCGCTGTAGGTTCCATCCGCGCGAAAGGTCGCCACCTCCACCTGCGCACGCTTCTCCCGCACCAGCACCACCCCGAAGGCCACGCCCACCTGCTGGCTGCGCGGGAAGAGCGCCAGCACCGCGGGAGGCTCGGCCGCGGTCGCCACATCAAAATCCTTGGGGGGCCTGCCCATCAGGGTGTCGCGCACGCACCCCCCCGCAAAATAGGCCGCGTGACCCGCCTCCTGTAGCCGCGTCACCACGCGCCGCGCCAGGGCCTGCGCCGCTTCTGCCGGATTT
>CALCHA010000034.1 GCA_937901265.1 uncultured Phycisphaerales bacterium | reverse complement strand
TTGGCGGTGTCGGCGATAAAGCCAATCTCACGGTCAAAGAGGACGCGTGAACCCCGGGAGATGCGGAGCGAGTGCATCTGGCGCACGGAGTAAAGTCGGGAGCCGCCCTTCCCGTCGGGAAGCAGCGCCGTGGATTGGCCAATGGCGCGGCGATTCTCATAGATTTTTGCCTTGATGCCAAAGCCCAGGAGCAGCATCTGCACCTGCTGGAGCAGGGTGATGCTGGTGGAATCGAGAGCGACGTACTGGGATTTTTCGCCGTAGTTGGCGACTGTGCCATCGGTCGTGAAGAGCCCCCGGAGGATGGAGGCGATGCTGCGACGGTCAAGGGAGTACACGGCGTCCGTGAAGGCTTTGTTTTCCGACCCCGAGGCGAGCAACGCATAAGTGCAGCACTGATCGACCAGGGCCCGCACGGCGGTACCCACGCGAAGGCCGGTGGTGGTGGTTACGACCTCGGTGTCACGCAGCCCGCGGCGATCACCGGTATTGAGCCAGTTCTTGCATTCAGAGAGATTGGCCTGCAAGTGGGCGGCGAGGTTGGCTTCGTTTTCGCCGAGACTGATGTAGAGCATTTTGTGATGGCCGTTGGACGTGATGCAGCCATCCCCCACCGCGGCGCCGAGGAGTTCGCCGAGCGCTTCGGGAACAAACTGGTCGCCGAAGCCCGGCGACTCCAGCGTCACGAAATCATCGACGGTGAGCTCGCACGCCGGCACATCGCCCCGGTTCGCCGTCTTCACCTTGTGGTCGGCTGTCAGCTTGAGCGTGTAGCCTGCCTTCGTTTTGAGCTGGTAAACATCCTTGTGGCCGGTCTTGAAGATCTGGTCGACATAGACCGCCTGCCCGTTGCCGTTGATGATCTCAGCGGACTTGCCGACGAGATCGATGATCCGCCGGTACCCCGTCGACGTGGCGACGAGCGTGTCCCCGGTCACGCAGGGATTGCTCGCGTTGATCCGGCCGCTCTTCGGGCAGGTGTGCCATTCGTTAATCGTATCATCAAACTGCACCCCCGGATCCGCACAGCGCCACGCCGCATACGCGATCTGCGCCCACAGGTCCCGCGCCTTGAGCGTCTTGTGCACCTTCCCAGTCGTCCGCTTGAACGTCTGCCACTCCCCATCCGTCTCCACCGCCTTGAGAAACTTGTTGCTCACGCGCACCGAGTTGTTCGAGTTCTGCCCCGACACCGTCATGTACGCTTCGCCGTTGAAGTCGTAATCCAGCTTCAACTTCATCTTCTTCGCGAGTTCCTGCTGCTCCTTTGGCAGATGCTTCAGCCCCTCCACCAGACACGCCACCTTCACCTCCTCGCGCACCTTCCAGTTCACAAATTCCTCGATGTCCGGATGGTCCAGATCCAGACACACCATCTTCGCCGCGCGCCGCGTCGTCCCGCCTGACTTAATCGCCCCCGCTGCCCGATCGCCGATTTTCAAAAAGCTCATCAGCCCCGAACTCTTGCCCCCGCCCGAAAGCGATTCATTCTCCCCCCGCACCTTCGAAAAATTCGTCCCCGTCCCCGAGCCATACTTGAACAGCCGCGCCTCGCGCGTCCACAGATCCATGATCCCCCCCTCATTCACCAGGTCATCCCCCACGCCCTGGATAAAACAGGCGTGCGGCTGCGGATGCGTGTACGCATCCTTCGTCTGCTCCAGCGTCTCCGTCGCCGGATTCACATGCCAATGCCCCTGCGACGGCCCCGTCAACCCATACGCAAAATTCAGCCCCGTGTTGAACCACTGTGGCGAGTTCGGTGCCGCGATCTGGTTCAGCAGCATGAACGCCAGCTCATCATAAAATGCCTGCGCATCCTCCTCCGACGTAAAATAATTGTGCTTCTTCCCCCAGTGCGTCCAGCACCCCGCCAGCCGATGCACCACCTGCTTCACCGACTTCTCCGGCCCCGTCCGCGGCTGGCCGCTCTCATCCAGAATCGCCTTGCCCTCCCCATCCACCTGCGGAATCCCCGCCTTGCGGAAATATTTCGAGACCACGATGTCCGTCGCCAGCTGCGACCAGTCCGCCGGAATCTCCGCGTCCTTCATCTCAAAAACCACCGTCCCGTCGGTGTGCATGATCCGGCTGGTCCGCTTCGACCACTTCACCGTGGAAAAAACATCGACACCGGACGTCGTGAATCGGCGATTGATTTTCATGAAAAACTCCTGCTTCCGGGCGGGCTTGAAGATGGGAGACGAACAACGTCCTTCGCCGCTTAACGGTTAGACAGCCGCCCAACGCTGGCGAATGATGGGGCGGTTGCGTGCGCGTGTCGGCCTGGCGCGCCGCGCATGACGCTTCAGTCGACTTTCGGCAAGGTCAAACCGGGCTGGTCCTGGTACTTCCCTGCCTTGTCGGCGTAGCTCCGGGTACAAACTTCGTCGCCCCGGAGAAAAATGATCTGGGCGATGCCCTCGTTGGCATAAATCTTCGCCGGCAGCGGCGTGGTGTTCGAAATTTCAATCGTCACCTTCCCCTTCCACTCCGGCTCCAGGGGCGTCACGTTCACAATGATCCCGCAGCGGGCGTACGTGCTCTTGCCCACACAGATCGCGAGCATGTCGCGCGGGATTTCGAAGTATTCAACCGTCTCGCACAGGGCGAAGGAGTTGGGCGGAATCAGGATGTAGCCCCGAACCGAGGCGTCGGCATCGACAAACGAGGAGGGGTCGAAATTCTTGGGGTCCACGATCGAAGAGTTCACATTGGTGAAAATCTTGAACTGCGTCCCGACACGCACGTCGTAGCCATAGGAAGTCACGCCATAACTGATGGCCCCCGGCCGCTTTGCCGCCTTTTCAAAGGGGCGGATCGTGACGAGACGCTCGATCTGGTGGTCGCTGAGGATACCCATGGCAATTCCGGTGAAAGAGGGTCACGGCGGCGAGTCCACGCGCCGCCGCAACAAGGCAGCGAAACAGCCTCGATCCTGCGGAGCAAGGGTCCGCAAACATCGCAGCGAACAAGACGATAGCACTATATCTGGGGGTGTCAATCGCCTACTTTAACCAAATGTTGCGCAACACGTTATCCACCTTCTTTCAACAAGTTATGCGCCTTCCCCAATCAGGGGTATCGATCTAATAGTGCCTGCACAAATGGTAGACCGCAAGGGGTAGTTGGGGCTGTTATTTTTGAAAATTTTTAGCGCGGCGAATGGAAGTCTGGATGGGCGGCGGCATTACGCCCCATCGCTCCCCCACCGGCCCCCGCGGCCGCCTGCCCCTCGGTTATAATGGCCTGCACCTATGAACACCCCCACACCGGCCCATTTTCAACCCCTATTGCCCATCTCGGACCTGCACCACTACCTGTTGCGGTGGTACGATGACGCCAAGCGCGACATGCCCTGGCGCGGCGCGACGGACCCCTACGCGATCTGGCTCAGTGAAACAATGCTGCAGCAGACCCAGGTCGAAACCGTAAAGCCCTACTATCGCAAGTTCTTACAGCGATTCCCCACCATCGCCGCCCTGGCTGCCGCCGACCTCCAGGAGGTCCTCAGCCTCTGGGCTGGCCTGGGCTACTATCGCCGCGCCCGCCATCTGCATCTCGCGGCCCGGGCCTTGGTTGAGCACCATCGCGGCGCCCTCCCCGCCAGCGTCGAGGAGCTCCTGCACCTCCCCGGCGTCGGCCGCTACACCGCCGGCGCCGTCGCCAGCATCGCCTTTGGCCTCCCCGCCCCCGTGGTCGATGGCAACGTGATGCGCGTCCTGGCGCGCTTGACCGGCTACGACCGCGACATCGCTGAGGCCAAAAATCAGCCCTTCTTCTGGACGAGCGCCACCCACGCCGTGGCCGCCGCCCCGGCCGGACGCTACGGAGACATGAACCAGGCGCTGATGGAGCTGGGGGCGACGGTCTGCACCCCCCCACCCAGCCGCCCCGCCTGCCTGCTTTGCCCGGTGAAAGCCTTCTGGCGCGCCCTCGCGGAGGGTCGTCAGATGGAGTTGCCCGTGAAAGCGAAGAAGTCGGCGGTGCCGGTGGTGCGCGGTCTGGCGGTGGTGCTGCTTCGCAGAAGTCAGAAGACAGAAGACAACAGGGAGAAGAGGGGGATGGAGGTGCTGATGATGCGGCGGCCGATGGGGTGCGTGTGGGAGGGCATGTGGGAGGTGCCGGTGCTCCATGCGCAAAAAGGCACCGAGCGCGTGCGGCGAATGCTGCGCGAGCAGCTGGGGCTGAAGGTCACCACTTTCAAAGCCTGCGGCGAGGTCCGCCACGCCCTGACGCACCGGGCGATGCGCATCGCCGTGATCCGCGCCGAAGCCTCGGGTGACCCCGTCCTGTTGCCACCCTGTGCGACGGCCAGCGGCAAGCACTACGAGGAGTTTCGGTGGGTGCCCTGGCCGCTGGAAATAGGCGGCGAACTCCCCATGGCACGGCTGGTGGGAAAAATCGTGGAAGCAGCCCTCTGAACCCGGCGACCGCAAAAACGTACGGAGGGCGGAGGTGCGGATGCAGAAATGGCTGGCGCTAATCCATCAATCCAGCGGTAACCGCGGCAAGAAGCGGTTGAGCGTGGTTTCGGCATTGGGGTACCTCGGGATCCATTGGAGAAGGTGATTGAGATCGGAGAGCAGGCCGACCGAGAGGAGGGCGAGGCCGACGACGGGGAGGTACAGGAGGTAGAGGGGCTGGCGGGAGGTGATGAAAAAGATGCTCCCGCCGATGCTGATGAAGAGGTAAAACAAGCCGAGGCACTGAAGGAGCATGACCAGAGCGGAGGCGGTGTAGCAGGCGGCGCGGTTGGCGCGAAGGACGGGCGTGGCGAGGGCCGCGAAGGCGGCGGCAGTGCTGGCGAGGACGAGGGCGGGGAGCGAGAGAGCGTAGTCGTCGGCGAAGAGATCGTGGAAAAACGCGCGGGGCGTGGGGGCTTGCTGCCAGGTGAGGATTGCGTGGACGACGAGGGCGATGATCGCGGCGGCCGCGCTGGCGCGGGCGGCGGTTTTGAGCCAGCGCGCGGCGGTGCGGCGGACCACGGTGGGCTCGGCTGGGGATTGGTAGGCGAGGATGGACATGGAGCCAGTATACGGATAGTCCCTCGCGAAGTTGCGCGGGGTTGATAACCGGGTGCAGCCATATTATTTGGCAAGTGGTGCCGACGCCCTCGTCGCCCGACCATGGTGGCATCAGCCGACGAGGCGGGTGCCACTTCTGCCGTAACTACACGCTGGGTTGCCAAATAATATGGCCATGCCCTGATACCCGCCCCTTCATCGCGGAATGGACGAGGGGCGCAGGCGGGTTTATTGTGCGCGGAGAAGTGTTCTTGGAGGACTTGGCGATGCGGCGATTGGCGATGGCGGCGGCGGCGGTGGTGGTTGCGGGTATGTCGGCGACGGCTGCCCTCGGGGCGCAGGAGTGGATCTTCTTCGGCACCCATCAGGCCAGCGGCCTGGGATTTCGCCGCGGGGTGTTCGATGATGCCACCGGCAAGATTTCGGACATCACGACCGTCGCCAAAGATGTCCAGGCGCCGGCCTATTACTGCTTCTCCAAGGATGGGAAGTTCCTCTACACCTGCGATTCGGGGGCGACATTTCAGGGACAGCCCGGCGGCGGGGTGAGCGCGTTTGCCGTGGACGCCAAGGCGGGGACACTGACGTTTCTCAACGCTGTTCAGGCGACGGGGCCGGACACCAGTTACGTGTCGCTCGATCATTCCGGCAAGCATGTGCTGGCGGCGAACTATGGCGGGGGGAGCATCGGGGTCTGGGCGCTCAAGGCGGATGGGCGCCTCGGGGATCGCACGGCATTCGTGCAGCAGGTGGGCACGGGGCCCAACAAGGCGCGGCAGCCGCACGCATTCGCCCATTCGATCCAGGAGGCGCCGGGCGGGAAATTCGTGCTCGCCGCGGACCTGGGGGCGGACAAAATGTTTGCGTATAAATATGATGAATCCGCAGGGACGCTGATGCCCAACGATCCGCCCAGCGCCAGCGTGACCCCCGGCGATGGGGCGCGGCACTTTGCGTTTTCACCCGATGCCAAACGCGTCTATGTGATGACCGAGATGGGCAGCGCGATCCACGTGATGGACTGGGATGGCGACAAGGGAACGCTGAGCGAAACGCAGCGGATTTCGACGCTGCCGGCCGATTTCAAGGGGACCAGCACCGGCGCCGAGATCCTGGTGCATCCCAACGGGAAGTTTGTTTATGCGTCGAACCGGCTGGTGGGGATGGACGGGCTGCTGGCGGTCTTTTCGGTCGGCGACGGCGGGAAATTAACGCTGGTGGAGGAGGTCTCCACCAAGGGCAGGACGCCACGGAATTTTGAGTTCGATCCCACGGGCAAGTGGATGGTGGTGACGAATCACGATGGGAACAACGCGGTGGTGTTTGCGGTGGATGGGGAGACGGGGAAGCTCACGCAAACGGGGGAGCCCGTGGCGGTGACCTATCCGTTTTGCCCGCGGTTTTTGCCGATGAAGTGAGTTGTGGCCGGAAACGGATGGAGCACGAAGGCACGAAGCGGATGAAGGACACGAAGGTGTTTTTGGGGGGCGTTGTCGGTGATTGGCACGACAATGTGCGGCACCCTCAGGGGCCATGGGCGTGGGCCATGGGCGTGGGCCGCCGCTTCACTTCGCCGGCGCGTCCGCCAAGTTGTCGCTGACATACTTCGCATCGGCGGTGGGCAGGGCCTTGCCGGCGTCCGAGAGCAGCGGCGTGAAGGGGGAGTTTTTCAGCGCCTTGAGCCCCGAGACGATCGACTCCGCCACGATCTTCGCCCCCGGCGCGTGCGTGTGGTTGTGATCCTTGTAGAGCTTGTTCACTTCCTCCCGGCCCATTTTTTCATAGCGGTCGGCGCAGTAATTCGTCAGGTCGAATACGGGGATGTGCAGCTTCGCGCCCACTTCCTCGGTCCACTTGCCATAACGGCCATCGCCTGTGCCGCGCTCGATCGTGTCCTGCTTGGCGTCGTAGTCGGCGGGCAGCGCGCCGATGGGGGTGGCATCCTTGAACTTCGCCTTGGGATTGCTCCACATGTTCCGGGTCGTGACGGTGAGAAAGACCGGATGGGCGCCCTTTTCCCGAGCGTCGGTGGCCATTTTCGACATGTACCAGCCGTAGGTATGGGTCTCAGGCCCGGCCGGCCCCTGAGTCGTCTCGTCACCGATGCCGTTGGGAGTCGCTCGTCCGCCGTCGTTGATCCCAAAGACGATCAGCACAAAATCGCCCGCCTTGATCTGCGGCAAAACTTTGGGCCAGTCGCCCTGATAATAGGTCAGCGAAGAGGTACCCGCGTGTCCCACATTCTTCACCTCCGCCTTCGCTGGATCAAAGAACAGCGCCAGCGGCGTGCCCCAGCCCTGCATATCGGAACTGATGTTTTCGGAGCCGGAGTATTTGGAGGTCGAATCGCCACAGACGAAGATCGACGGCTTGGTCGAGCTCGCCGCCGCGGGCGCGGCATCCGCATTGGGCGCGGGGGCTGGCGTGCCCGGCATCGCGGCGGCGCGTACCATGGCGGCGACGGACAGGACGAGCGCGGCACTGACGATTCGTGAAACCTTCATGAAGCCTCCGGCGGTTAACGGTCTTGAGGATTAACGCCGAGCCACGAGCGGGATTGCCAGCCGCCGAACTTGCGCCCGTGGAGCGACGATGTCGCGCACGCTGGCGTTGGCGGCGGCGGCGCGAATGATGTGTTCAAGCTCTTTTCGCTTCATGTGCCGCAAATTCCCGCAGGATCGTGTTGCGTTCCGTCTCCGTCAGCACCCCGCCAAAGGGATTGGATTGCCGCAACTGCGTGGAACGCTCGTCCGGCGAGGTCAGCAATTCCAGGAGCTTTTCCAATGGGCCCTCGACCGCGGCGGTCCACTGATCCAGCGCTGGCAGCACGGCCCCCGACGCCGTACGCCGCCATCGCGCCAAGTGCGCCCGGGCTACCGACACGAGCTCCGGCCGCTCGTGCAGCCGCGCCGCAATCGCCTCGCCAAAAGCAGGGCTCCGCCGGTCGATGTCGCGATG
>CALCHA010000033.1 GCA_937901265.1 uncultured Phycisphaerales bacterium | reverse complement strand
ACCGCACAAGGCGGCCGTGATTTCTTTCGTGATGGAGAAGCCGGCGATCTCGTCCCTCGACATCGGCATGGCGCTCGATCGGCGGGGGATCTGCGTGCGGACGGGGCATCATTGCTGCCAGCCGGTCATGGACCGCTATGGGGTCGGCTCGACGGCGCGGGCGTCCTTTGCGTTCTACAATACGCGGGACGAGGTCGATGCGCTGGTGGCGGGGCTGCAGGAAATTGTGGAGGAGCGGGAAGCCGCGGCAGAGAAGGTGCAGGCGGCGGGCGGCCCGGCGTCTCCGGGGATCATCGTTTATCCGCCGGCGTTTGCCGAATCGCCGCGGAAGGCGGCGGAGGGGCTGGCGGAGGAGTTTGAATTTCTCGGCGAGCGCGATGCGAAGAACGAGTACGTGCTGGATTTAGCACGCACCGTGCCGCCGCTCTTTGAGATGCTCAAAAAAGTGACGCAGCGCGTGCCCGGGTGCATGTCACAGGTCTATCTGGTGGGGCGGAGGAAGCCGGATTCCGCCGACACGCTGGAGTTTGTGGCGGATGCGGACGCCGAGATCGTGCGCGGACTGATCGCGATTCTGCAGCGGCTTTATTCGGGCCAGCCGGCGCGCGCCATCCTGGCGTTCGACATTGAAAAGTTTTTTGGCGCCATAGGCCTGGAGCAGTTCATCACCGCGCAGCGGCGCAATGGTCTGGCGGGCATGATCGGTCAGATACAGACGCTGGCGCGGGAGATCGCGGCGCAAGCGGGAAAACCCCAAGGGAGCACGACGTGAGCGAGCAATCAAAGAAAATATCGCTGAGCCAGCCGACGATCGAGGACCACGCGGCGCGGGTGATGCGGGAAAAGATCGGCAGCGGGCCAGTGGCCGGCACCGGCATCGGGGCGACCGTCGAGCTGGCGTCGGCGGACCAGCAGCCGCTGTTGGAGAACATCATCGCGGCCTTGCGCACGGTGTTCGATCCGGAAATTCCCCTGAACGTGTATGACCTGGGGCTGATTTACACCATTGCCCTCGATGCCACCAATGCCGCCCGCGTGACCATGACCCTGACCGCGCCAGCCTGCCCCGTGGCGGGGGCGATTGTCACCGACGTGCGGCGGAAAATTGAGGCAATCCCCGAAATTCCCACCGCGGATATCGAGCTGGTGTGGGATCCGCCCTGGACGCGCGACCGCCTCTCGGAAGAGGCCTTGCTGGACCTGGGTTTCATGTAAGGGTTGGCCGCTGGTTGCAGTCGCTGTCGCCGGAGCTGCGCGCGAGTCTGCCCAGCCCTTCGTAAAGCAGGATGCCCGCTGCCGTCGACAAATTCAGGCCGCGGGTACCCTCGATCATGGGGATGCGACAGGTGCGCTCGGGGTATCGTTGAAGCAGCGAAGCGGGCAAACCCGCTGATTCCTTGCCCAGCAGGATCCAGGTGTCAGGCGTAAAGGAGGCGTCCCAGTGCGGGCAACCTGCAACGCCGGAGGAGAGCAGGAAGGGGTCGCCACCGATGGCGGCGAAGAGGGCGTCGACCGAATCATGCAGCGTGATGGGCAGGCTGGCGAGGTAATCCATTCCGGCGCGTTTGAAGTGCTTGTCGGTCAGAAAAAATCCCAGCGGCCGCACGAGGTGCAGGGCGGCCCCGCTGGCAGCGCACAGACGGGCGATGTTGCCGGTGTTCTGCGGAATCTCCGGCTCAACCAGAACGATCTTAAGGCGATGCGTGGGTAGCATGGCGCAGTGCGTGAGGCGGCTATCAGCGTTTGCCGACGGCCTCCTCTTCCTCCTTTTGCTGCTCCTTTTTCTGGCGGGAGCCCCGTTGCGGGCGGTCCTGGTCGGGCGGGATGGGGGCAACCACGATCGTGTGCGCGAGCAGGTCGCCGAGCCGCTGGCGGTAATCGGAGATGAACAGGTAAAGGATGAGGATGCCGGCCGGAACGATCTCCGCGAGACGGACCAGGTTACGCACGAGCACGCCGGCGACTGTGGGTGCCTTTCCGTCGATCATCAGCACCCGCAGCCCCAGCGCCGCCTTGCCGATGGAGCGGCCGAAGAACAACTCGCCGACCGCGACGTGCAGGGTGTAGACGCCCAGCACGATCAGCAGCGGGATGGAGGCGAAAGTCTGGTCCGGTTTGGTGATCGCGGCCCCCCAGGTGTCGAGGATGGTCCAGTAGCCGCCGTTGGCCCAGAGGCCCATGGCGGTGACGACGAGCAGGAAGGGAATGGCGATATCGATGAGAAACGCTGCACCGCGCGCGGGCAGGGGTGCGGTGCGCATCCCTTCGGGCAGGGTGGGCGCCTGGGGATCGCGCCGCCAGCGCCAGAGCGAGACGGCCATGAGGAGAACGACCAGCATCAGGCCGACGTTCTGACCGACCCCCAGATCGCGAATACCCGAAGCGAGATTGACCGGACGCGGAGGGGAGATCATGGTGCCGCGGGAATCGAACTGGGCGCTCCGAAGGATGCCGTCGGTGGAGGCCATGACTACGACGAAGGCGTTTTCTGAGATCGCCACGGTGATGTCCGCATCGGGATGGACCCCCTCGGCTGCGGGACCCAGGAACATCGGGTGTACGGGATCGTCGCCCAGGAGGCGGAGATCGTCGGCGGTCTGCGGGGTGGTGCCGATCCGCACGGCCAGCAGCGCGTAAGATTTCCCGGCCGGAACGGGGTAAATCGCGTAAAGAATGTGACCGACGCTCAGCGCTTCGAGGCGGCCCTCGCCGCGCAGGGGCTCGGGCAGGGGCGAACGAATGACCGGCGTCCACGGGGCGTCGGGCTGATCATCGGGGCGGGCACGCACCGCAATTTCGGTGGGATGGTCCGGGTCGATCCACATGGCGAAGAGGCGGCCATGAGCATCGGCGAGCGCGACGTGCGCTCCGGCGCCGGGGGCCTCGGGTGTCCCGGGGGAGCCCAGCGGGGGCAGGGCGATCCACTCCGCACCTCGGTAGGCATAGGCGTTGAGCAGGGAGGCGGGTTCGGACGTGGCCGGTTCCAGCGCGGTGCCCGCGGGGGCGGTGGCGAGCGCAGCGGCAGTGGCCGGCGCGGTGGCCGTGCTGGCAATGGCGGGCGGGCGTTCCTCGTGGTAGGGCAGAAGCGCCACATGGCCGTTGAGATCGAGGCGATCGCCGGGGCGCGTGGTCGAGGGATCGGGCGGGCCATCGGTGAGCGCAAAGATGCCGGTGGGGGTGACCGCCCGCAGGCGGTGGGTCGCAGGAAGGGAGGCCATGGTGTTGAAGCGATCGGGGCTCAGTGCGGTCAGCCGCCCCCCGGGGCCGTAGACGTAGGCCGTCAGATTGTGCGTGGCGGGGAGCACGGAGAGCCCCTGCGGGAGGCCCCCGAAGTAGGCGGCACCACCGGGACGAATCCCGGCCCACGCGCCGCTGTTGTTGGCTCGGCGGAGCAGTTCAAAGGCCGCCGTTTTGTGATCTCCCGCCGCCATCGGACGAGCCAGCCAGATGCCCTCGCCATCGCCCGCGGCAAAGAGCGGCCCTGGTTGCGGCTGCGCGAAGGGCGCCCCGGGGCGGGGGTCCAGAATGGAGTCGGGGGATGCGCCGGCGCTCTGCGGAGCGGGTGGTGCGGACGCGGCGATCGTCGCCTGGGACAGCGGCCGCAACGCTGTCAGGCTAAATAGCGCAGCGAACGGCACCAAAAGGCCGATAATCACCATCGAGGTCCACAACGTCCGCCGCAGTCTGTTCATAGCGGCCATTGTAGCCGACAGTTTCACCCACGCGAGCCCCACACTCCCGGGAGATTGCATGAACATCCTCATCACCGGAGCTTCCGGCCAGATCGGCACCAACCTTGCCCTGAAGCTGCTGGCCCGCGGAGACCAGGTGCTGGGCGTGGACAAGCGGCTCAACGCGTGGAGCCAGGCCTTTCCGCTGGTTCAGACGGATATGACCCTCTCGCCGACGGGGGCGGACAACCGGTCCCGTTTTCCCGAGCAGGTGACGGCGTTTCAACCGCACGCCATTGTGCATCTCGCGGCGTGGGCGAAGGTGCACCAGCTGGTGAAAGAGCCGGCGAAGGCTCTGGAGAACGTGGCAATGACCTTCTGGGCCCTCGAGGCGGCCCGCGCAGCCAAGGTGCCGATCCTCTTTGGATCGTCCCGCGAAGTCTATGGGGACATCCTGCGGCATGTGACCGAAGAATCCATGGCGGACTTCGTCGTCGCGGAATCTCCCTACTCCGCTTCAAAAATTGCCGGCGAGGCCTTCTTCTCCTCCTACGCTAAATGCTATGGCCTCAAGACGCTGGTGTTCCGCTTCTCCAACGTCTATGGCCGCTACGACAACGACCTCGAACGCATGGAGCGGGTGATTCCCCTGTTCGTGCGCAAGATCTGGAAAGGCGAACCGATCACGGTGTTCGGACGCAACAAAATGCTGGACTTCACCTACGTGGATGACTGCGTGAGCGGGATCGCCGCGGGGATCGACGCCCTGTTGATCGGTTTGCCAAGCCCCAGGGTGGCGGGGCAGACGATCAATTTGGCCTATGGCCAGGGCCAGACGCTGTACGACCTGGTGTCGCTGATCGAGCTGGCGACAGGGAAGCAGGCCCAGGCGACCTACGCGCCGTCGCAGACCGGCGAGGTCACGCGCTACGTGGCGGACATTTCGAAGGCTCGGACCCTTTTGGGGTATCAGCCGCAGACACCGCTCACCAAGGGGATTCAAATGTACATCACGTGGTGCCGGGAGTCCGGTTTCTTAGGGTGAACGCGCCACTGTTTCAGTCCAAATTGCCCCGCCCCTCCGCCAACCCTTCCCACCCTGACCCACCCCGCTTATCATGCCCCCCGCATGAATCTTAAAACTGCTCATCGTTCACGGACGAACCCCCGGCCCCTCTCCTGCCGCTGGTCGCTCGCGGCACGCTCCGCCGCCGCCGCCCTTGCGGGCGCGGCCTGGTGCTTCCACGCGCAGGCCCCTGTGTATGCTGCTTCCGCCGAGCCCGCCCCGACGCCGACAGTCCATCCCACCCTCGCGCCATCGTCGGCGATTCCTCTGCCGCTGCAGGTGGCCGCTGACGACACGTCGGTCTGGCGCTCCGACGCCGAACAGCGCATGCTCTGCCGCGGGAACGTGCTGATCGACGTCGGCTACCGCACCCTCCGCGCCGATCAAGCCGCGATCTGGCTCACGCCCTCCAAGGAGGCGGGCGAAAACACGTACGACGTGGCGATCTATCTGTCCGGCAACGTCCACGTGGCCGAGGGCAACCTCACCACCTCCACCACCGATTCCGCTCCCGAACTGCTGGTCACCACCCGCATCACGCAATCCGTTCAG
>CALCHA010000032.1 GCA_937901265.1 uncultured Phycisphaerales bacterium | reverse complement strand
CGAACCCCCATCTACGCATTGCGAACGCGTCGTTCTCCCATTGAACTACCTCCCCGGGGTTGGGGCCACGCTTCCGTGGAAGAGGGAAAGGTATGATACGCGGAAAGGAGGGGCGGTGTCCAGCGGATGAATTGGGCGGTTTTTCGGGAAAAGGGGAGCGGCGCAGACCGCGGCGGGGTTGCGACGGATGCTGAGGACGAACTTCCTCAGCAAATTCTGCGGGTGGATTTCCCCTTCAGGCGGGTTTTCGCTACACTGCGGGACCGCTTTCGGGCGGGCATGCGGGCGTAACTCAGTGGTAGAGTCACAGCCTTCCAAGCTGTTGGTCGAGGGTTCGAATCCCTTCGCCCGCTTATGGTGAACCGCCGCCAAGGGGATGCTTTGCGGCGGTTTTCGTTTTTGCGGCGAGGGGGCGCGTGAACGCGCCTCGCGCGTTTTCACACCGCAACGACGTCCCCGCGCGTCGCGATGGTGGCCATGCCGAAGCCGGCGGCGGCGAGGGCGGCGGCGTGTGCCTCGGCCTGCGGGACTTCCCCATGCACCAGATAAACGGACGCACCGCGCAGCGGTTTGCAGTAGCGGATCAGCTCGCCGCCGTCCGCATGCGCCGAGAGGCCCTGCAGCGTCTGCACGCCGCAACGCACCGGGATGCGGTCGCCCAGCATCCACACCAGCTTCTCGCCATCCTGCAGCCGGCGGCCCAGCGTGTTGGCGGCCTGATACCCGGGGAGCAGGAGGGTGGAACGCGGATCGTGAACGTGGTGCTTCAGGTGGTGCACGATCCGTCCGCTTTCGCACATGCCGCTGCCGGCGATGACGATGAAGGGGTCCCGTCTGGCGTTGAGCTCCCGCGATTCCTGCGGCGTGCCGACGTAGGTCAGGTTGGGGAAATCGAAGGGGTCGAGCATGCGTCGCGTTTCCTCATCGAGCAGGTCGTAAAACTTGCGGTGGACGTCGGTGAGGCGCGTCGCAAGGGGGGAGTCGACGTAGATCGGGAGGTTGCGCGGAATAGCGCCGCGATCGCGCAGCTGGTGGAGTATTTCGACCATGACCTGCGTGCGGCCGAGGGCGAAGGCGGGGATCATCAGGACGCCGCCGCGGTTCACCGTCTGGTTGACGACGCCGGCGAGGAGGGCGGGGATTTCGCTCATGGGCGCGTGGGTTTTTCCGCCATAGGTGCATTCGGAAATGACGGCGTTGGCTTCGGAAAAAGGATCGGGGTTCTGCAGGAGCGGGGCGTTGGGGCGGCCAACGTCGCCGGTGAAGACGAGGCGCTTGCCGGTGCGGGTATCGGTGAGGCGGACGGCCGCGGAGCCCAGCGTGTGCCCCGCGTCGCGCAGCTCCACGAAAAGGCCGCTACCGGCGCCGGCAATTTCGGTGGGCTTGCGGTAGGCGATGGGCACGAAGCGCTCGATGGTGTCGATCGCGTCCTGCCGTGTAAAGAGGGGGACGATCTCGCCCTGCCAGGACTTTTCGGTTTTCTGATTGAGGTAGGCCGCGTCCTCCTCCTGAATTTTGGCGGCGTCCACCAACATCAGGGCGGTGACGGCGGCGGTGGCGGGAGTGCAGAAGATGGGGCCGGCGTAGCCCTGCTTCACGAGGTTCGGCAAGTTCCCGCAGTGATCGGCGTGGGCGTGAGAGAGCACCACGGCGTCGACGGAGGCGATATCGAAATCAAACGTGGCGTTGATCCTGCGAGCCTCCTCGCGGCGGCCCTGAAAGGCGCCCACATCGAGCAGCAGGACCTTGCCCGCGGCGCGGATTTCATGAAGCGAGCCCGTCACCGTGCGGCAGGCACCGTGGAAGTGGATTTCCATGAGGGGTCCTCTGGGCGCGAAGGAATATCGTGAGACTATGCCACAAAACCTGCGATCGCCCCAGCGAAAAAAAAGCCGAGCCTTATTTGCCTCTCGCCCCGCCATCAACATGGCCAGGGGGAACGGCCTTCACGCCTTGGGGGAACGCCCGCCCAGCAGCACGCGGGTCCAGTTCCGCCACTTAAAACCCTCCAGCTCGTCATCCGACCACCCGGCATCGCTCAGCGCACCGGCGAGCACGGGCCAGACTTCGGGGCGTTCCAGGCCCGCCGGAAGCAGCTCGGTGGAAAACCCGCTGTCGGCATCGGAGCCCAGGGCGACGCAGTCGCGCCGGCCGGCGATCTGCGCGAGGTGCTCGGCGTGCCGCACCACGTCGCCAATCGTCGCCCGCTTGCCACCTGCCGCCGCCTGGGCATCTTCCACGAGGAATCGACCAAAAAGGTTCACGCCGATCACCCCCCCGGCCGCCGCCAGGGCGCGAATCTGCGCATCCGACAGGTGACGCTCAGGATGCTTGCGGCCGGGCAGCAACGCGCGGCAATTGGAGTGGGAGGCGATCACCGGCCCGCGCGCCTCCCCAAGCAGCGACCAGAAGGCCGCCTCGCTCAGATGCGAAACGTCGTGGATCAGCCGGTGGCGATCGAGAGCACGCACCAGCTCGCGGCCGGCGCTCGTGAGGTCTCCGCCGGATTGATCCCCGCCGGCCCAGGCAGAGCCCTCAGCCCATGCCAGGCCCACGATCCGCAGGCCGCGATTCACGAACGCCGGCAGGTCGTCCAGCGAGCGCAGCGCGGCGGCGCCTTCCATGGCGAGAAGCAGCGTCAGCGGCGCGGGCGTGGCCGGTGGGGGGGCACTGTCGGCACCAGCGATCTGCAGCAGACCGTCGCGCTGCCACGTTTCGTATAGATCGAGTTGCCGCAGGGCCGCCGCATGGGCTTCGTCGGGCGTGTCGAAGCTCCAGGGGCCATCATCGGCGGGGAGATTGCGGCGCTTCCGCACGAAGAGGGTGCCGACGGCCCAGCGAATCTCGGCGGCGCGCAGCGACGGGAACGTGATGCCCGCCGGCTGGAGAGAGCCGCCGCAGTCTTCGGGAGAGCGGCGCAGATCGCGGCCGTGGTCGGCGAGGTAGGGGAAGTCGAGGTGTCCGTCGAACCACACGGCGGGATCCTGAGTGCAGGGGGCGTGCGCTAGTTTTTACCATAACTGATGAGCGCGTTGGTGTGACCATTGTCGCCGGGGCTGACCTGAACGACGACTTCGCGCGCGTCCTTGGTGTATTGGACCTGCGTGATCTCCCCCATTTCGACGCTGTGCGCTTCCGTCCAGCCATTGTCTTTCATTTGTTTGGCGTAGTAGTCGAGGAGGGTCTGCCGATCGACCTTGCCTTCGAAAGTGACCGCCCCGGAGCCCGCGGTGTTGTCCGCCGCCTGGAAGGTGGGCGTCAGGCCGGGCTGGAGGGGGACATCTTTCGGGAAGTTGGTGGGAAGGCGGACGGCGCGGGGGGTTGGAGCGGCGCTGCCGCCGGCAGGGGTGCCCGTGGACGCGCCGCCGCCGGGCGTGACGGTGGGCGCCGCGGGCCGGGGGGCGTTGCCCCCGGTTTCGGGTCCGGTGTTGTCCCCTTCACCCGGGGCGGGCGCCGGAAGGACGCCCTGGGTTGCTTGCTCCATAGCGCGTTGGCGTGCCGCTTCCGCCTGGCGTTCTGCCTCGGCCTGGGCCTGCTTGATGGCCACGTCCAGGGCGCTGCCGGCGGTCTGCGCCCCGCGGCGTACGAGGAAGCTGCACACGGTGAAGACTCCGCAGCATCCCAGCACGATCACCAGCAGCACCGCGACGAGCACGAGGAGCCACTTGGGAATCCCGCCCGGAGCGGAAGGAGCGGGGTTGGTCATGGGTCCACCTTTTTGTCGGGTTCACTTTTCAACAGGCGCCAGGTCCCCACGACGGGGAGTTCCTTCAGCTCGCCGTTGGCGGCGTTGACGATCCCCAGGAGCATCATCGCCATGGCACCCATCAGCAGCGCGGGCTGAAGGAGATAAAGGAGGCATCCGAAGAACAGCACAAGGATGGCAATATTCGCAAGGAGCGTGTGGACAAGCAAGTTGCCCGCCCAGCAAACGACGCATCCGATGACCGCGGCGAACCACAGGATCATCGTGATGAGCCCCTGGTTGGCGTGGAACCGGGCGAAGCGGGACTGCGGCGCCGCCAGCAGCGGGATGGGGAAGAAAATATAGCCCAGGATGGCCATTGCCTTGTTTTTGGCGACATCCTCGGCATCCGCGACTTCAAGCGGGGGAGCGGCGTCCACCGAATCCGGCTCGGGCGCGGCGGCCTTGGCGGCCACCGGCTTCGATTCGATCACCACGGCCGGGGGCACGAAATCGGGATCGCCCGGGCGCGGTCCCTTGCCCCAGCCGTCGCCGGGGGAACCATGCACCTCGGCCATGTCGCCGTCATCTTTGAGTTCATATTCGCCCTCGTCGGCCATCGCTGCCTCGCTCGTGGTGGAATGCACTGTGCAAAAATCTACCGCCCGCGCGGGCCCCATGCAATCGGGCCGCGCGGGAAGGCGCCCGGGGCGCGCGACGCTGGACCCTGCCGGGCGGGGCGGGGATGATGCAACCGTGAACTGGTCCTATGCACGTCCCTGGGCGCTCTCGGTCGAGGTGGCGCTGGCCGCAACAGCGCTTAACGCGCTGGTGGCGATTCCGCTGGCCTACCTGCTGGCCCGGCGCCGCTTCCCGGGCCGCTGGCTGCTCGATTCTGCGTTGCTGCTCCCCCTGGTGCTCCCGCCGACCGTCGTCGGCTTTCTGCTGATGCTGCTCCTGGGCAAACAGGGGCTCTATGGATGGATCACCGGCGCCAGCCTGCTCTTCACGCTCAAGGCCGCCGTCATCGCCAGCGCCATCGTCTCCTTTCCGCTGCAGGTCCTGCCCATCCGCGCCGCGTTTGCCGCGTTGCCCCGCGAGTTCGATGAGGAAGCCCGCATCGCCGGCCTCTCGGCGTGGCAGCGGTTGATCCACATCGCCATCCCGCTGGCGCGTGGCGGAATCCTCTCGGGGCTTCTCCTGGGTTTCGCCCGGGCACTGGGCGAATTTGGTGCCACCCTGATGCTCCTGGGCACCAGCGAACGCACACGCACGCTCCCCATCCAGATCTATTTTGATGCCGGGATCACCTTCGATTACGCCGCCGCCTGGCCCGCGGCCGTGGCCCTGGCACTCACCTCCCTCACGGTGATCGTCGTCGCCCACAAGCTCAACTGGCTGGATGCGGAGCGGTAGGGGGGTCACCCCGCGCGAAGGGCCTCGATGGGGTTGGTTCGCGCGGCCTGCCGGGCGGGCCAGAAGCCAAAAACGATGCCCACCAGGCTCGACATCCCCAGTCCCAGGACGATCGCCAGCGGCGAAATAATCGTGGGCCATCCGGCGTAGAGGCTGATCGCCTTCGCCAGGCCGTAGCCGACGGCGA
>CALCHA010000031.1 GCA_937901265.1 uncultured Phycisphaerales bacterium | reverse complement strand
ACGCAGTTTTTGAAAGCGTTGCCCGCGGACAGCGGCGCGGCCTTTGTCTTCATCCAGCACCTGTCGCCGAGCCATGAGAGCATGATGGCGGAACTGCTGGGGCGGCAGACGGCGATGCCGGTGCGTCAGGTAGAGGATGGGATGGCGGTGGAGGCGAACACGGTGTACGTGATTCGGCCGGGGCACACGATGACGCTGGAGGAGGGGCGGCTGCGGCTGGGGGAGAGTCTGCTGGCGGCGGGGCATCGGCGGCCGGTGGATGATTTTTTCCGGTCGCTGGCGGAAGAGCAGCGGGAGCGGGCGATCGGGGTGATCTTGTCGGGGATGGGCTCGAACGGGACGGCGGGCGCGCAATCCATCAAGGCGGTGGGGGGCCTGGTGATTGCGCAGGATCCGGAGACGGCGAAGTATCCGGCGATGCCGCGGAATTTGATCGAGGCGGGGCTGGCGGATGCAATCCTGCGGGTGGAGGAGATACCCGCCGCGGTGATGCGGTATGCGGCGCACCCCTATGCCAAGGGCACATTTTCGCGGGCAATGCAGGGATTTGAGTCCAAGGCACTGGGGGAGATACTGGCGGTGCTGCGCGCGCGCACGCGGCATGATTTCGCGGGGTACAAGAAGCCCACGCTGTTGCGGCGTGTGGAGCGGCGGATGGGGTTGAGCCAGCTGGAGTCGATCGGGAATTACTCGCGGTTTCTGCGTCAGACGCCGGCGGAGGTGAGCGCGCTGGCGGACGACATGCTGATCCACGTGACGGGATTTTTCCGGGATCCCGATGCGTGGGAGGCGTTGCGCGAGCGGGTCATCGAGCCGCTGGTCCGGGATCGCGAGAATGGCCAGCCGATCCGCGCGTGGGTGACGGCGTGCTCGTCGGGGGAGGAGGCCTACACGCTGGCGATGCTGCTGGTGGAGGCGGCGGACCGGGCGGGGAAACAGTTTGACATCAAGGTGTTTGCAACGGATCCGGCGGAGCGGGCGCTGGCGATGGCGCGGACGGGAACCTATGCGGGGGGAATCGAGGGGGAGATCGCGCCGGAACGGCTGGAGCGGTTTTTCGACAAGGACGATTCGTTCTTCCGGATCAAGAAGGAGATTCGGGAGCTGGTGGTTTTCGCGCCGCAGAACCTGTTGCAGGACCCGCCCTTTTCGCGGCTGGATATTTGCACCTGCCGGAATCTGCTGATTTACCTGGAGCCGGAGGTGCAGCGGCGGGTGATGGCGCTGTTGCATTTTGGATTGCGCGAGGGCGGGGCGCTGCTGCTGGGCAACAGCGAGACCGTGGGGGCGGGGTTTGACGGGATGTTTGAGGCGATCGACAAGAAGTGGCGGCTCTTCAAGCGGATTGGCCCGACGCGGCATGGGGCGGTGGAGTTTCCCGTTCCGGCGCTGCGCGGTCCCGCGGCGGGGAGCGGTGGCACAGAAGTGCGGCTGGGCAAGGCATCGGTGGGCCAGACGGCGACGCGAATGCTGCTGGAGCATCACACGCCGCCCGCGGTGGTGGTGGATCGGGAGGGCACCATTGTCTATTTCCACGGGAAGACCGAGCGGTATGTGGAGCAGCCGCGGGGGGAGCCGACGCGGGACCTGCTGGTGCTGGCGAAAGAAAATGTGCGTGGAGCGGTGCGGACCGCGCTGCAGCGCGGGGTGTCGCAGGGGGAGCCGGTCACGGTCCGCGATGGGGTGGTGGAGGTGGAGGGTGTGCGGGCGCGGGTCGAGGTGGCGGTGGCACCGCTGACGGCAGGTGGGACGGCATCGCATTTTCTGGTGAGCTTCATGGAGCGTCCGGAGCCGATGCCCGGCCCGCCGGCGAAAGATGAGACCGAAGAGGAACTGCGGTCGGATTTGGTGCGGTTGCGCGATGAGTTGCAGTCCACCATCGAAGAATTGCAGACGGCCAATGAAGAAATGAAGGCGTCGGGGGAAGAGGCGACCTCCATCAATGAAGAACTGCAGTCGGCCAATGAGGAATTGGAGACCTCGAAGGAGGAGCTGCAGTCCTTGAATGAAGAATTGACGACCGTAAATGCGCAGCTGCAGGCAAAGATGGAAGAGGTGGAGCGGACCGGCAACGACCTCGCGAGCCTGCTGGCCAGCACCGACATTGCGGTGGTTTTTCTCGACACGAAGTTCCGCATTCGCCGCTACACGCCGGCGGTGGGGGATCTGATCGATGTGATACCCTCCGACATTGGGCGGCCGCTGAATGATCTGGCGCTGAAGTTCGAGGATGAGGAATTGCTCGGCGATGCGCGGCAGGTGCTCGACAAGCTGGTGCCCGTGGCGCGGGAAATCGGGAGCCGTTCCGGACGGGACTACCTGCGGCGCGTCCTGCCCTATCGCACGAACGACAACCGGATCGACGGGGTGGTGATCACGTTTGTGGACATCACCGAGCGCAAACGTGCGGAGGCGACGGCGACCGCGATGCTGGCGCGGGAGCAGGCGACGCGGGCGCAGGTGGAGGCGGCGCTGAAAGAGAAGGATCAGTTCCTCGCGACGGTGTCCCATGAGCTGCGCACGCCCCTGTCGGCGGTGCTGCTGTGGGCAAAGCTGCTGCAGAGTGAGAAGACCACGGACGTCGAGCAGCAGGCGGAGGGGCTGCGGGCGATCGTCCGCAGCGCCAAGGCGCAGCAGGCGTTGATCGAGGACCTGCTCGATACGGCCCGGATCACCACGGGAAAGTTTCAGGTGAGTCCCCGGCCGGTGGATCTGGGGTGGCTGGTGGGCCAGACCCTGGAGGCGGGCCGACCGACCGCTGAAACCAAAGGGGTGGCCCTGGCGATACAGGTGGAGGATGTGGGGCTGGTGCGGGTGGATGGCAACCGCATGGGACAGGTGGTCACCAATCTCCTGCAGAACGCCGTGAAGTTCACCCCCGCGGGAGGGCGGCTCGAAGTCACGCTGCGGCGGGAGGGCGAGTGGGTGATTTTGCGGTTTTCAGACACCGGCAAGGGAATCCCGGCCGAGGCGCTGGAGCGGGTGTTCGAACGCTTCACGCAGATGGAGGCGGTGCCGTCGCAGGGGGCGGGCGGACTGGGGCTGGGGCTGAGCATTTGTCGGCAGATAGTGGAGATGCACGGGGGCACGATACGCGCGGACAGCGGCGGAGAGGGCAAGGGCGCGACCTTCACCGTCACGATGCCGCTGCCGGCGCTGGCGGAGGGTACGGCACACGAGGAAGAGGGCGGGGACATGCCGTCGCTGGCGGGAGTCAAGGTGCTGCTGGTGGAGGATGATGCGGCGACGCGCGAGGCCACGCGGCTGCTGCTGGTGCAGGCGGGAGCGGTGGTGCGCGTGGCCTGTTCCGCGGAGGAAGGGCTGGTGGCCTTTGAGAAAGAGCGGCCGGGGGTGCTGGTGTCAGATATTGGATTGCCCGACCATGATGGGTATTGGCTGATGCGCCAGGTGCGCGGCGTGGAGACCCTGCGCAAGCAATCGCCGACGCCCGCCGTGGCGTTGACGGCCTATGCGCATGAGCGGGATCGTGCGGCGGCGGTGGAGAATGGTTTCGACCAGCATATCGCCAAGCCGATTGATCCGGCGGCGCTGATGCGCCTGCTGTATCAGATGCGCACCCTGAGAGGCTGAGTTGCGGGAGAGGGTGCTTGCCCCCCACCGCTGCGCCTCCTCGCGGACGCCACTCGGAGGGCTGCGCCTTTCTTCCGCGCGCCGGTCGGGGTAGGCTGCGAGTAGATCCTGGAGGTTCTGAATGCGGGTGTGGATTGCGGCTGGAATTTGT